>JBAYTU010000079.1:0-16176 GCA_041675465.1 Terrimicrobiaceae bacterium
GGCCGGAAAGGCTGGCAAGGTATCCGCCGAAGTTCAAATCCCTCACATCGGTTTTGCCCCCCAACATGCTCATTTTATGAATGTTCTGAAATCGCATCGCTCAGTTAACCGGACACCCGTGATCATTTGACAAGAATATTCAGCATTTTCCCAATCTTCTTCTGTATCGATATCAATGGATTCATTGGGATCAGACAATAAAAGCGGCACTAGATTCTTTGGCCTGAACGACCGCTCCTTTTTTAATGTTTCAGGTGACATGAGATAAATTGCACCGTTAGAGACATAGGCTGGCGGAAAATCTTGAGACATGAGATGGTCAATGCACATTTCAACAAATGGAACCATTCTTCCGTTAATGTTTTGATAACACCAATAAGGATGAGATTTTGCTGGGGAAAATGAAACAACGGACCTGGCATCATTGTTTTTAAATAACAGGATCGCCTCTTGGATGCTGGCTTTTTTCCGAAACGGGCATGTCGGCTGAAGAACCATTATTCCAGTCACCTCCCCTTTTTCTTTTTCATACCAATCAAGGGCATGCAGGGCAACATCCACAAGCGTGGCACTGTCAGTACTTAATACGGCAGGACGCAACCAAGGAACGACAGCTCCGGCAGATTTTGCTATCTCCGCAATTGAGGAATCATCAGTGGAAACTAGAATTTCCGAAATTTCTGGAATTCCTTGTGCCCCTTCGATTGCTCGGACTATCAAAGACCTCCCTCCCAACGTGCGAATGTTTTTTTGGGGGACGCGTTTTGATCCGCCCCGTGCTGGAATAACAGCGAGAATTTTCATACTGAGACACACGGGTGTCCGGTTAACTGCCTGCTGAAGTTGTGGAACGATCATAAAATGAGCGCATTACTGATGAAAATGGGGATGTGAGGCATTTGAATTCCATTAATGCCTCTTGGCATGAATTCCGGTCGCTTTCTGACATTTCCCCATCAAAAGCGACAGCGGCTTCCGACGACTTTGCACAGAACTTTGCAACTTTTAAACGGTTTCCAGTTCGATAAACTACCTATGCATGAACTACTTACAGAATCCAGTTTCAGACATTTGGATTCATTAGTTTCTAACCAACTGATGTTGTGCTACTTATAATCGGACACTCGTGACTGAGACAATGATTATACAATAAATTGCTTTATGTGCATATCTGGAATCGTCATTTCGCCCGATTGAACGGCCAAGCCAAGAAAGTATTCTCGCTGATTGAGGTGTAACAAGTGGCCATCAATCCAAATGCAGATATTGAGAATGCCTTGAGTGATTATGCAGCAAAGAACGTTTCCTTAACTGCGGAACTTAGGTTCATATTCTTAAATGCCTCGGGCCTTACCACAGGGATCTTTACTTTTTTGCCAGTTTTCCGTTTTCGAGACAGAAGACCATGTCGCAATGGGCGACGGTGGATAGCCGGTGGGCGACGATCAGGATCGTTTTCTGCCCGTGCAGATTTCTTACCGCCTCCATGACGCCGCTTTCCGTCGTCGTGTCCAGCGAGCTGGTGGCCTCGTCCAGGACGAGCACGCTCGGATCGTGATAGAGGGCGCGTGCAATTCCGATACGTTGGCGTTGCCCGCCCGAGAGCCGCACTCCCCGCTCGCCGACCACGGTGTCGAGCCCCTGCGGCAAATCCTTCACAAACTCGTCCAATTGGGCGGATTTGAGGGCCCGCCAGACCGCCGCTTCGTCAATCTGTTTTTCCGGCAGGCCCAGGGTCACATTGCGGCGTAGCGAGTCGTCGGTCAGGAAAATCGCCTGCGGGACGTAGCCGATCCGGTCCTGCCATCCCCGCAGGTTGCTTCGAATGTCTATCCCATCGACCGTGACAACACCGTTCACGGGGGGGAGGAGACCGAGCAGGATATCCACGAGGGTACTTTTGCCCGCCCCGCTCCCACCGACGAACCCCACCGAGGATCCCCTGGAAATCGAGAGTGTGACATGGCGCAGGGCAAAGGACTCCGCGCCCGGATACCTGAAAGAAATGTCTTCCAGGCACAGTTCTTTCCGAAATGGAAACGGCACTCCGGGAAGCGGGGGTTTGTTGGCATCCAACAACTGGAGTTCCCCGTGCAAAGTTTCGATCACTGGCAGCGAGAACCTCACGGACTGCAGCGCAAGAATGACGCGGTTCACCGAAGGCATGAACCGGAAGGCGGCGGCGGCAAAAAGGCCGATGGTCGGAAGCAGCGTCCCCAACGGTTTCCCCTGCCAGACCATCACGAGGACGAGGCATGCCAAGCCGGTCACGGCAAGCATCTCCAAACCAAGACGGGGCATGGCTTGGAGAACCGTCTGGCGGCCCATGACGGTGGAGCTTGCAACCGTGTGCCGACGGTATTGCTCCAGAAAATCCGCTTCGCGGCCAAGCACCTTGACATCCTTCGCCCCTCCCAACCCCTGCTGAAGGTGCTGGATACGAAGCCCTTCGTGGAGTTGCCGTTGCTCACCCCACCTCAAAAGCCGTTTGCGGGTGCCCCGGTGCATGGTCCAACCGGCCAATCCGAGAACCCCCACAACGACCAGCGCGCCGAGCGGCTCAACAATGAAGAGCAGGCACGTGATGCCGGAAATCACAAGAATCTCCGTCGCGAGGACAAGCCCTTGTTGCAGGACATTTGTGATGTCGGCAACCTGGCTCATCGCGTTGCGGATTAACTGCGCCGAGTTCCTTTCGAGGTGAAATGTGTAAGGCTGGCACAGGTAACCGGAAAATAGCCTCTGGGAAAGGTCCGCCTGAACGCGAAATACAAACCCCACCTGCTTCCACGCCAGAAAGGCGAGAAAAGCGGTTTTGATCCCATAGGCCGACACCAAAAAAAACATGCCAAAAACGACCGTCTTTTCATGGGAGGGATCGCCAAGCGCCGACAAAACCGGACTAAGGACAGGCCATTGCCCGACGAGATCCGGCTGGGTCAGCAGGGAAAGTGCCGGGATCACCAAGCCGACACCAATGGTCTCCAGCCCCATTCCGACCAGCATCAGCCCCAACAAAATAAAAGACTGACGGCGCTCGGGCTTGGTCAGAATCGAAAGCAGCTTGCGGGCGGTGGAAGTGAGCAATGGGAAGAGGATGCGCGAGAACGAAGACGGAAGGCGAAGGAGTGAAAGCAGAATTGTCGAGGGGCGGCGGGGGCGGGAGTCGAGGAGTGGAAAATAAAAAATGAGACCTGAAACGGCAAAACGAACAAGAGTCGAATTGCGAGGCCAAATGGAATATCAGGCGTCAGCTTTTAGCTTTTCAATGTAGCAATCCGCCTGGGAGATGGCTTCGAGAAGTTTGGCCGAACGGGTGATTTGAAGAATCCCTACGAGTCATAGGATAAAATATGAAATTTTCCAAAAACTTGGAAATCCGCATTATTGTTGCTGATGATCGTTGGAATTCCATGCGAGGCACAAGATGCAGCCAGCAGGGTGTCAAGAAGTCGCTTGCGTCCAAGCCGATGATCTCGCAACCACGCGATCCATGTGGTCATGGTCTCCCCATCGGGGTAAATGCGAAGAACTTCGCGGGCTTGCCACCAGCATTCGGCCCTTGCCAATGCATCATCCATGGATAACGGCTCTTTCATGCGTTTTGCATCGGTGACCACATGGACAAATTCGGCCAAAATCTGGGGAGCAACAGCAAACTCGTGGCCTCCGTCCAAAAGGCGATTCAGCAGTGCGTCGGCGGACTTGTGGAAAATATGGTCGCGGATTTCAAGCGCGACCAGAAAATCGGTGTCAATCGCGTGCGTCATGGAGCATTTCTCCAAACAAGTCTTCGTCCCTACCAATCGGCTGTAAGGGGCCACCAACACTCGCCGGGCGACGATTGCGCAGCGTCGTTTTCCTTAAAATGAATCGCTGATGGTAATCCTCCATGGCGCGGCGGATCAATTCTGAAGCACTATTCCCCACCTGTTTGGCATAAATCGAAAAATCACGGTAAATCGGATCAGATACATTAACGGTAATGGTTTTCATACATTATAGGATATGTAACACTGGAGGAATGTCAAGGATGGAGTCTGTTCCGTTGAGATGGATTTCTGGGGCTTCCGGCGGCTCGTCGGGGGAGTCGATGCCGGTGAAGTTTTTTTGAGTTCGCCTCGCCGGGCTTTTTTATAGAGCTGCCAGAGTTCCGGACGCTGGTTTTTTGGGGGTCCCACCGGTGAGCGGCGGAGCGAAAAGAAAAGGAGGTGGTGCCGGAAAGAACGCCTTGCGGGCCAAATGCAGCATGACTGCGCTATCCTTGCCAACCGAATAGAGCATCACCGGCTTGGCGGCCTCAGCGACCACCTCCCGCATGATGTGAACGCTTTCCGCTTCGAGCTGTTGCAGGTGTGTCATGCGCTTGATGGTGGAGGGCTGGGCGAGAATAGAGAGCTGCTTATGGGCAGCAGATGGGAACACAGCATTTTCAACATTTTGCAAACCACTCGAACGTCGTTCGGAAAGAGTCTTCGAGGGGGCATTCCGCACGGAAGCCCAGTGCCTCGGCGGCGGCACCGACATCGGCCGTGCTGTGGAGGATGTCGCCCGGCCGGGCCGGGCCGAATGTCGGGCGAGCGGGGATATTTGCCGGACTGTATCGTGCCGCCAGCTTGGCCAGGATCTCAAAAAGTTCGTTGAGGCTGGTGCTGCGGCCTCCGCCGACGTTGAGCGCCAGGGAAGTGCCGGGATCGAGCGGCGCGGTAGCGGCCAGGAGATTTGCCCGGACAACGTCCTCCACATAGCAGAAGTCGCGTGTGTTTTCCCCGGTTCCGTTGATGGGCACCTGCTCGCCGGACAGGATGGCATGGATCCATTTCGGGATGACGGCGGCGTAGGGGCCGTTGGGATCCTGCCGGGGGCCGAACACATTGAAGTATCTCAGCCCGACCAGTTCCATCCCGTAGGATGCGGCGTAAGAGCGAGCACAAATTTCGTCGACGAGCTTGCTGGCGGCATAGGGGGAGAGCACGGCCCCCGCAGATTGTTCTCCGAGCGGCAAATCGGGGCAGTCTCCGTAAACCGCGCTGCTCGATGCATACACGACGCGGGGGATTTTGTGAGCGCGCGCGGCTTCCAGGACATGGACGAATCCCGTGACGTTCGTGGCGTGTGTCTGGAGCGGCCTCTCGAGGGAAAGCGGGACGGATCCCAAAGCGGCTTCATGCAATATCACATGACAATCCTCCGCAGCCCGGGTGACGGCGGGCAGGTCTTCGATGTCCCCCTGCACCCATTCAAACCGGGACCACCGCTCTTCTCCGGCATGGGTTTTCACCTCGTTGAGATTGGAGAGTTTTCCCGTGCTCAGGTTGTCAAAACCCACCACGGACTCTCCCCGCCGGAGGAGATTTTCGACGAGGTGCGAGCCGATGAACCCGGCAGCGCCGGTCACAAGCCACTTCCGCAGCCTGTTTGACGGGCCTTTCATTTTTTTTCTTTCAAAGGTGCGACCGGGTGGATGCGGAGACTCAAGAGCAGCAATTCGGAGTCAGGCACGAATGGCGCTAACGGTTTTTTTAATACGGGTCACGGTCGAACTCATGGTTGAGGGAGGTCGAGCGTCGAGGGGCGAGAGCGTCAAATTTAAAGCTGGGTCAGAGAAGTAGTGATATCGTGCTTGGGCGAAGGGAATGCGGCGACTTCACCAAATCGTTTGACAGCCGTAGGTCTTGAAGGGCTCATCCGGGCTGATGATGGCCAGATTATGAACGAGGCCCTCGGCTGCAATGAGCCGGTCAAACGGGTCATTGTGAACTGCGGGCAGTTCGGTCGAGCGGTAGACGGATTCCCGGACGAGGTCCAGGATTTCAATGTTTTGCAGCCGGACTTGCTCTTCAATCCAGTAGCGTGGAGGCTGGGGCAGAGGAAGCTTTCCGGTGTGGTATTTCAGGGAGATTTCCCAAACCGATGCGAAACTCAAGTGCCGCGCACGGCCATCCTCCCCAAGCTTGCGGGCGGCTTCTGCGCTCAACCGGCCTGGTGCGCTTGTCAGCCAAATGAACGTGCATGTATCCAATAAATACCCGCTCACAGGCCCCACTCCTCCAACTCCCGCCCGCTCATCGGAGCGAAGGCATCCGCCGGAATCTCAAATCCCTCAGATGTCGGCACGCCCACGGGCGGGTTTTTCTTTGTCACCAAATTTGCCGGAACAATTTTCGCCACAGGCTGTTTTCCCCGGCATACCAGAACTTCCTCCCCCGTCTCCACGGCATGAAGAATCCGCGACAAATGGGTTTTGGCTTCGTGAACAGTAACAGTCATTTTTTACAGATAGACCAAGCCATGACTAAGTCAAATCATAGTTTGGCGTCGGCTCGTTCCGCTCACCTGACAGCATCCTTCGTATGGGTGACTGCGGTCTGGAATCCCTGGCTTTCGCAAACCGGCGGCAGGAGCCGCTCCATCGCGTGCAACATTGACCCGTCGGAAGGCAGGGGTTCCTCGGGATAATCCTCCCATTGGAGGGCCAACTTCATAAATGGTTTGAGTGCCTGCGGTCTGGCCCAGAACATCGTTCCCACCGGGAAATTGATGCTGTTCGGGCGGAGGAATTCCCTCACCCCCATCCGCTCCCCGAGTTCGCTGGCATGGCTCCAGTTTTCCTCCCATCCGACCACGTGGGGATCGTCGGGAAAAACCAGTCCGAGCGCCGGATCGGACTGAAACCTGCCCAGAATGGTTTCCATCATGGGCGTCCGGCCTCCGAGAAGGTTCTCATACAAAAACGAGGCCCACTGATTGGCAAATCGGGAATCCAAATTGACGGATTTTTTCCCGTGGACGTGACCGATGACCTCATACCCCGCGTCCAAGATGTGCGCAAACCCCGTAAAAAGAGGCCCGATGTCTCTTCCGCGGCTTGGGGCAACATGGATCTCAGCGCACTTGAGTCCGGATTGCCCGAGCCGCTCTCGAACGTGTCGTTTCCCGTTTTCCGAAGTCACGCTGATATACAGGTCGGGCTGAAACGCGGCGGACTTTATTCTCGAAAAAATCCCGTCGGCGACCTCGGCGTAGTGAAGGTGGACATGCAGCGCGGTCTTTGGGATGCGCGAGGGATTCCCCGGCTCCCGCGCCACCGCCGGTTCGATCACCCGGCTCAGCCAAGGGCCGACCGGTTTTCCGGATCGGATAAAATGCGCGAACGGATCACCCGCGATTTCCCGGTGGTGGTCGGAATAGATGCCGGGATGGAAACCGGGAAACGGCTTCCTTCTGTGGATGCCCTTCCGCCAGGAGGAGGTGTAGTATCGGACCGCGAGATCCATGTCGTCAGGCAGGCGCGGGTAGGCGAAGCCGAGGTTGAAGCATCCGGATTCCCTGATGGTCGCGCGGTCCCGGATCTCCCCGCGTTTCGCGTCCGCAGCTTTTTGCCCGAGCGCGTCGAGACGGGAAAAATATGCTTCCTGGTCAAACAGCCTCGTGGCGACCCGGCGTCCGGCTTCCCCCGCTTTTTTCCTCAGCGGCGCATCCGAGGCAAATTGCAGGATCTTTTCGGCAGCCGCGTCCACATCCAGGTGGGGCACGACGCCGACCGAGGCATCGGCATCCCCGACGATGTGCTCGGGGATGCCACTGGCCCCTTCAAAGCATACGAGCGGAAGCCTGTTGAAGAGGGCGTCTTGTGCCACGAGCGGAAGAGGGTCGAGCTTCGAGCTGAGGAAGAAAATGTCGGACGAATCGTAGGCGCACTGCAATTCGTTCACCTCGCGGAGAAGCGCGAAGGAATCGCCCAAGGCTGAGCGCTTGATCTGCTCGTCGATAAAGCAGGAATAATGGAGGTCCTCCTCGGGGTTGAAGCCGGAGCCAATCCAGACGAAGCGGACCCGGCACGCCGGGTTTGCCTCCTTCACTTTCTTTGCGCAGGCGATGAACAGGTCCAGGCCCTTGCGATACTGCACCGTGCCGGCCCCCAGCACCACGATGGTTTCTCCTGGCCAGCCCCGTGGGCGAAACGCGGCCTTGATCGCCGCCCGCTCACGCGCTTTCTCCTCCTCGCCGACCGCAGAATCCGGCAGCGCGCAGATCCCTTGGGGGAAAATATTTTTTCCGAGTTTCGCGATTTGCGGGAATGCCTCCATCGCGTTCGAGCGGACGATTTCCGCCGAGAAGACCATCTCGCTGGAGAAGCAGGCGGAGATTTCCATGCGCGACCGGGGCCGGGTGTAGGCGGCAAATTCGTGGACCAGGTGGAGAACCGGAACATCCTGCCGCCAGAACCCCTCCACGACCTCCGTTGCCTCGATGGAGTTCACGATGGCATAGCCGGGGGGCACCCGCTTTTTAAGTTGGGCGAGTTCCTGGTCGAGGACGAACCCGAGGTTGGACCTGGCGATGGGGCCGACAAAAACCGTGGACTTTTCCCGGAAGACGTTTTCCAAAGCACCTCCTCCGATGGAGAAGACGACCACGTTGTGGGTTTTGGCGAAACGGTTCACCAGGTCCAGAACAAGGATGGGCGCTCCGGTTCTGCAAACCTGGTGCGTCACCAGGACGACTGTGGGCTTCTCCCGGTCGAGGATGTCGTATTTTCCATCGTCCGCGCCCTCGTCCCGGTTGAAGAGACAATAATGCATCCGGGGAAACCTCCGCCACCACCCATGCGGGCGGAACGGCGATTCCAAATAGCTTCCCGCATCGAACCCCTTTTGGAATCCGGGCTGCAAATATTGGCGGATCGCTTTGGGCAACCGCCGGGCCGTCCTGAATATTTCTTCGGCCTTGCGCAGCGGGCGGGTCAGGCGATACGAGCGGGATGTCTCCAGCAGCCAGATCCGATACTCCAGCTTCCGGATGTATTTTTCTTCAGGGCTCATGCCATCTTGACACCGAAACAGGTCGAATCGACGGACGGCTCGGCGAGCCACCCCCACCGAAAAATCGGCGGAGGCACATCACCGAGGTGCCCGACTTATCATCCTTATCCCGCTGTGTGTTTGGTATCACTTGTTCGACGCGATCGGGTGGTGGACATGGGTGGTGGACATTTCAGATTGTCCGCGTGCGTCATTTTCCGGAAAAAATGCCGCCAATCCCCCTCAGCGGCGCGGTGAGCTTCCAGGACAGGGAATTTTCCCGCAGGGCCAGCGCGTGGGACAATTTTTCGATCTGCCGGTTCGCCCCCTTGAGGTCCGCCATTGCGCCCGCGAGCTGAACCCCCGAACTCTGCAGGTCATTCTCGAGCTCGCCGATTTTCTTGCGGAGCCCCCGGATTTCCCCGGCGACCGCGCCTGCGGCATTCTTGTCATGGAACAATTCCGTCCCGGACCATTCATTGTGCCGTTGGTCGTCGGCACCATTGATCTTTCCCGGGTCGGAGGACTCCTCCTGGAATTCGACCGGAAAGACGTCCGCCGTGCTCCCGGAGAAACATCTTCTCCCCAAGCCTTCCTGGCCGACGGCCCTCTTTTTGACGAC
Organism: Terrimicrobiaceae bacterium; assembly: GCA_041675465.1. Classification (GTDB taxonomy): domain Bacteria; phylum Verrucomicrobiota; class Verrucomicrobiia; order Chthoniobacterales; family Terrimicrobiaceae; genus QYQL01. The sequence goes on from JBAYTU010000079.1 coordinate 9,427, forward strand.
ACAGATGGAGTCGAGAAACTCGACGGAATGAATGCCCGCCAGGTCGGTTTCGGAAAATTCCGCCGTGTAGGCGCGTCCGTATGCCTCCAGAAGCGCTTCCCGGGATTCCGGAATCCCCCAATGGTCGTGGCTGATGATGTCGGCCAGGTCTTTGAAAAAGGAGATGCTGGACAGGGGATCGAAAAGCCCACCGTCAAAGTCCCGCCAATAGCTGCAATGGAGATCTTCGGCCAAAAATATCCCACCCGGCTTCAGCAGCGGAAAATACCGGGCAAACGACCGGATGATGTCCCCGGACTTGTGCGAGCCATCGTCAATGATGATATCGAACGATGGGCTGATCTGCCCGATCCGGCGCTGCACCTCATCGGTGTTGGCGTCACCGACCACCACCGAGACCCGGTCATCCTCGAAGGTGAGAACCCGGCACTTCTCATTGATGTCGCACCCGACGAGCTTCTCCGCCCGCGCAAAGTATTTTCCCCAAATTTCCAGGGAGCCGCCATTTTGAATCCCGATCTCCAGCAGGGAAACCGGCTCCCCCTTGATGTCCCGGAATACCCTCTCGTATTCGTCGAGGTAGGAAGACCATTTGTCCGAGACTTTGCCCCGGTGGGCCTCCGATATTTCGCGGATTGTCGCCGCGGTGTCGCCCTGCGTGCTCATGTCCATTTTTCTCAGTTTTTCTGTGTCTGCCAGTGAAGCTGCGGCCGCACAAAACCCGGAAGCGGCCCCCTGTAAGCCCCGCGGATCTCCCGGTCGTTCAAATCGTCCTCAACGAGAAGACCCAGGGCATCGGATGCGAGAGCGTGCGAGTATCCGGATTCGGCATCCTCCCCCACCCCAAACGTGAACGACAGCTTCCCCTGCGAAAACAGGCGCTCCGGGAACTCCAGCTTGGCGGTGTATTTTCCAGGAGCGGCGTTCTCCGCTTTCCGCGTGGTGTCGCCCGTCCAAAACAGAATGTTGCCAAGCTCGTCGCTCGCGATGCAGGCCGGGCGCAGGGGGTATCCCGCCCGGAAAACCTCGTATTCGAATTCCAGGAAAAACCGGGTGCTCGTCAGCGTGTGCTGAATCGCGTTCCCCGACCCGTCCACCAGTCGGCAGGAAAGGAGTTTCACCACGTCGTCGCCCGGCTCCCGGCCGGTTTCGAACCGGACTTCCGCCGCGCTGTTCTGTTTGGTTTCGCGGAGGAGCCCCTCGCGGAGCGAAGCCTGGTAGATCTCCAGGGAACTGTTCGCCTCCCCGTCGCAAAGAATCTCGCCGCGCCTCAGGCAGATCACCCGCGTGCAAAGCTTCCTGATCTGGCCCGCCCCGTGCGAAACGAAAAGAACCGTGCGCCCGTCGCCGATGATATCCTGCAGGCGCTGGATGCACCGGTTCTGGAACTGCTGGTCGCCCACGGAAAGGACCTCGTCCACGATCAGGATCTCGGACTCCAAAAACGCGGCGACCGAGAAAGCCAGGCGGACATACATCCCGCTGGAGTAGCGCTTCACCGGGGTGTCGATGAATTTTTCGACCCCGGCGAACGAGACGATGTCGTCGAACTTCGCGTTGATTTCCGGGCGCTTCATCCCCTGGATGGCCCCGTTCAAATAGACATTCTCGCGCCCTGTCATCTCGGGATTGAAGCCCGTCCCCACCTCCAGGAGGCTGCCGATGCGACCGTTGATCCTGACGGTCCCGGAGGTGGGCGCCGTGATCCGGGACAGGATTTTGAGAAGGGTCGATTTTCCGGCCCCGTTCGCGCCGATGATCCCCACGGTTTGTCCTTCCTGGATTTCAAAGCTGATGTCTTTCAACGCCCAGAAATCTTCCTTTTCATCCTCCGGGGAATCCTTCCGGCTTTTCTGAAATCCCAGCCACGAGGCGGCCTCCTTCCAGAGAACTTTTCTGTCCAGCGTCCCGAGGCGGTAAAGCTTGGAGAGGTTTTCTACGGAAATGGCCAGCATATCAAATCGTATCCGCAAAATTCTTTTCGGCCCGCCCGAACTCGATGATCCCCAGAAAGAAGATGACGAGCGTGATCCCGACGCTCACAAGCCACTGCCAGATCTCGACCTCGCCTTTTCCCATCATCGCAAACCGGAAGGCCTCCACGATCGAGACAACCGGGTTCAACAGCATGACCCACTGGTAGCCCGGCGGGACCATGGACCGCGGAAAGAAGATGCAGCTCGCATACATCCAGAGCTGGATTCCGGGAGCCACCGCCATTTGAAGGTCTTTGAATCTCGTGGTGAACGCGGAGATCAGACAACCGCAACCCATGCCCAGCAGCCCGGCCTGAAGGATCAGAAAGGGAATGATGACCACCCGGTAGCTGGCCTCAATCGGATACCCGGCAATCAAAAAATACAGGTAAAACCCCAGGAAAATGAGGAACTGGATGCAGAAGTGCCACATCGCCACGAAACTCTGCGCAATCGGGACCGAAAGCCGCGGAAAGTAAATTTTGGTGAAAAGATGCGCGTTGCCCGAGAAGGTGTTCGACGTCTTGCTGAGAACTGCGGAGAAGTAATACCAGATCGTCACCCCGCTCAGATAGAAGAGGAACTTCGGGGTCTCGTTGGTGGGCAGGTTGGCGATCTTTCCGAAGACCACCGTCATCACCACGCTGGAAATGATCGGCTGCACAAAAAACCAGACCGGCCCGAGAACGGTCTGCTTGTGCTGGGTGACCAGGTCGCGCCGCACGAACTGGTAGATCAGATCCCGGTATTTCCAGATCTCCCGGAAAGGGACATCGAAGAGCGGCTTCTTCTGCGTGACGACGGCTGTCCATTGCTGGTTGGCTGCAGGTGTCATGCGTGAAGAAAAAGTTGAACCACACATCTGGCTGAAACCAAATTCGCGTCGCGGGCGCGCAAGACAGGCTGCCGCCTTTGGTCATCAGCGGGGTTTTTCCACTGGTCCATGCAGATTTTTCGACTTTTTTTCCTGTTTTCCACAGGCCCGCGCCAAGTCGGCGCTCTAACTCACCAAAAATTTCAAGACCCAGGGCAACATCTTCTGCCCGCGCTCCATCCAGTGTTTCAGCCGCTCGATTCTTTGGAAGGCTGTTTTGCGCTCTTTCGGGTCCATCCCCTTCGCAAAGCCTTCCATCCGCTCGACTCTTTGGAGAGCCCGTTCCAAGCGGGGATTCAATTCCTCCTTGATGAACGCGGTTGCGAATTTGCTCAGCTCCAGGTCGGCCACATAGTGGTCCCTTCGCTCCCCGGGCGCATAAACAACCTTCACCGCCCCAACAGAACGCAGCAACTTCAGCCCCTGGCTGGCCGCCCCGAGACTGATCTGCAGACGGTCCATCAGGTCTTCCATCGAGAGCGGACACGGCGCGACAAAAAGCAACCCGTAGATCTCCCCGACCGATTTGGGCAGACCGACCAGCTTCAGAAAGCTGATAAACATCTCGATCGCCTCGATGTCCAACTCGCTCAAGCGCGCCTGTTCTTCAACAGCCTCTCCTGCCATGGAACTCATCTGTCTGGGAAATTACAGCGGCCGATTGATTTTTTCAATAAAAAATGAAATGAATGATCCGCTTGAAATCCGCAGTCACCCGAGCCCGCGCTCCTCGACATCGTCCTCATCCCAGCCGAGGACATGGCCGATTTCGTGGAGGAGGGTGATGCGGACTTCGTCGGCGAAGGAGTGGCCCTCTTCCAGCGCGTAGTCTTCGATGTTTTCCAGCCAGAGGCGGATGCGGACGGCGGGATACTCGTCGAAATACCCGAGGGTATCGGCTTCGATGCCGTCCGCGACGTCTTGCGAGGACGGGTGTTTTTCCATGAGGACCGGCACATCGCGGAGCGCCTTGCGGACCGGGGCGGGCAGTTCGGAGATCGTTGCGGCGACCTCGGTCTCTGCGATCTTGAGGAGTTCCAGCCAGTCCATTTCTTCAACCTTCCCGGTTGAAAGGCTTGTGGCAAACGGATATTACGCACGCACCATGTCGAATTCCGTCATCCAGACAAATCCGCTTCGCGAGGGGTTGGGCAGCCGGGCGATTCCCGAGCCCTGCACCCTCGTGATCTTCGGGGCAACCGGCGACCTCACGCACCGGAAACTGGTTCCGGCACTTTACAACCTCGCGGCGGACGGGACTCTGCCTCCAGCGATGAGCGTTGTTGGGTTCGCGAGGCGGGACAAGGGCGATGATGTGTTCCGCGAGGAACTCGAAGAGGCGGCGCGGCAGCACTCCCGGCAGAGCATCAACGGGGAGCTGTGGAAAAGTTTTGCGGCTTCGATCTGCTACCACCGGGGTGCGTTCGACGACCCGGCGGCCTACGAGTCGCTCGCGGGACGCCTCGCAAGCATGGACGCCGCCCGCGGCACCCGGGGCAACCGGCTGTTTTATCTGGCGGCGGCACCCGACCAGTTCGAAGTCATCCTGAAAAACCTGCGTGGGAGCGGGCTGAACAAGGCGGGTGCCGGGGGATGGGCACGGGTGATTGTGGAAAAACCGTTCGGCACCGACCTCCCGAGTGCCCGGCACCTGAACGATCTGGTGGAGGAGGCCTTCCCGGAGGCGGACACCTACCGCATCGACCACTATCTCGGAAAAGAAACGGCCCAGAACATCATGGTTCTGCGGTTCGCGAACTCCCTCTTCGAGGCGATGTGGAACGCCCGCTACATCGACCACATCCAGATCACGGCCAGCGAACCGCTCGGGGTCGAGGGCCGGGCCGGTTACTACGACAAGTCCGGCGCCCTCCGCGACATGGTCCAGAACCACCTCCTCCAGTTTTTGTGCCTCACCGCCATGGAACCGCCGACCGGCCTGGGCGCGGATGCGATCCGCGACGAAAAAGTCAAGGTGCTCCGCTCGCTCCGCCCGATCGAGGGAAAGGACGTTTCCAAGTATGTCATCCGCGGCCAATACGGGGCCGGCGCGATCAACGGGAAGCGCGTGGCGGCCTACCGCGACGAGGCCAACGTCGATCCCGAGTCCACGACGGAAACCTTCGTGGCCCTCCAGGTCAACGTGGACAACTGGCGGTGGGCGGGGGTCCCGTTTTTCGTCCGCGTCGGCAAACGGCTCCCGAAAGGAGGCACCGAGATCGCCGTGCATTTCAAGAGCGTGCCTCCGGTGCTTTTCAAGGCCACCGGCGAAGCGGTGGACGACAACGTGCTCGTCATCCGCATCCAGCCGGACGAGGGCGTCTCTCTCCGGATGAGCGCGAAAATGCCGGGGTCGAGCCTCCGCATCGAGCCGGTGAAAATGGATTTCCATTACGGCACCAGTTTCGGGAAGGCGACGCCGGAGGCCTACGAGCGTCTCCTGCTCGACGCCATGAGCGGCGACCCCACTCTCTTCGCCCGCCGCGATGAGGTCGAGGAAGCCTGGAAGTTCGTGGATGCGATCCGCGGGGCCTGGAAGACAAACTCCGGGGATCTCAATTTTTATTCCTCAGGAAGCTGGGGCCCGGCCGAGGCGGACGAACTCATCAAGCGCCACGGGACAACATGGAGGCGGCTGTGAACGAACCGGGGCTCCCCGTGGAAATCGGCGGGATCGACCGGGAACTCGGCCGGCTGTGGGAGTCGAGCGAGGACACGAAAACCCGCGCCTCCCTCCTCAACCTCGTCATCTACACCGAGGAGCCGGAGGCACTCGATTCGAACACCCACCTGATCTCGGCGATCGCCACCCGGCACGCCTTCCGCGCGATCCTCATCCTCGCCGACCCGCACGCCGCGACATCCGGTGCCCGCGCCTGGATCAGTGCCCACTGCCATTTGGCGGGCAAAGGCGGCCACCAGATTTGCTCGGAACAAATCACGTTCCGGCTCGACGGCGAAAGCGCGGCGGCCCTCCCGAACATCGTTTTCTCGCACCTCGATTCCGACCTCCCGCTCTGCTTCTGGTCACAGGCGGAATTCCGCGAGCCCCTCGACGAGCAGCTCTGGTCGTGGGTCGACAGGCTCATTTTTGACAGCGCGACCTGGCAGGACCCCGCCGGGCAATTTGCCCTGACCCGCAAGATCCTCGCCCTCACCGGCGGGAGAACGGTCCTCTGCGACCTGAACTGGACGCGCGTCCACCGGTGGAGGTCGGTCATGGCAAATGTCTTCGACCACTCCGCCGCCCTCGCCTGCCTCCCGGGAATCCGGCGCGCCCGGATCGCCTGCGCGCCCGGAGAGCGGGTCAAGGCCCTGCTCCTGCTCGGCTGGCTGTCCGTCCAGCTCGGCTGGACGCTCCACCACCTGCTCTCGGAGGATTTCTTTCTCTCGGCGGACGGAAGGCAGATCTCCTTCGAAATTTTGGAATCGGAAGGTGCCGGCATCTCGCTGGTCGAACTGGCCGGGGAGAACTTTTGCTTCCGGCTCCGCCGACCGGACAACGCCGAATTTTTTCATGCCAGCCTGCAAGCGCCAGGGATCCCGGACTCCACGATGACGGTCGGAACCGGCCATGACCGGACCGGCGACATCCTCCTTGCCGAGCTCGGGCGCGGGGGAAGGCATCCCCTCTACGCCGGGGCGATCGATGCCGTCAGCCCCCTGCTGCCGCGCGCGATCATCCGGAAATAAACCCCGGGATATTCGATTCGCACCCCCCCTCGCCATGCCGCTTTCTCCAAGGAAAAGTCAACCCAAAAATGAAATCTGGGTGGCTGATATTGTGAGGTCGGTGATCGAATCCTGCGGCTTTGAGATGATCGTAAACGGAGAGCCCACCGGTGACAACCATTGCGCCTGGCTCCACGTAGTCTCCAATGAACAGCTCGACGCTCTCCC
>JBAYTU010000080.1:0-15521 GCA_041675465.1 Terrimicrobiaceae bacterium
AGCCACGCCGGGCCTCCGCAAGAACGCTCAGCGCCCGCCGCCCGCGCAGCCCTCGCAGGGCTTGATCTGCTGGAAAAAATCGTTCCCCTTGTCGTCGACGAGGATGAAGGCCGGAAAGTCCACGACCTCGATTTTCCAGACCGCCTCCATGCCGAGCTCCGGGTATTCGAGCATCTCGACTTTCCGGATGTTGTCCTGCGCGAGGATGGCGGCGGGGCCGCCGATCGAGCCGAGGTAGAACCCGCCGTGCTTTTTGCAGGCGTCGGTCACCTGCTGGCTGCGGTTGCCCTTGGCAATCATGACCATCGATCCGCCGTTCGACTGGAAGATGTCGACGTAGCTGTCCATCCGCCCTGCGGTCGTGGGACCGAAGGACCCGGACGGCAGGCCCTTCGGGGTCTTCGCGGGCCCGGCATAATAGACCGGGTGGTCTTTGAAATACTGCGGGAGCCCCTCGCCGCGGTCGAGCCGCTCCTTGAGTTTGGCGTGCGCGATGTCGCGCGCTACGACGATCGTGCCGGTGAGCTCGAGCTGGGTCGTGACGGGGTGCCGCGACAGCTCGGCGAGAATCTCGGGCATCGGGCGGTTGAGGTCGACCTTCACGCTCCGCTTCGCCGAGGCCTTGCGGTAACGGTCGGGGATGAAGCGCCCGGGGTTGGTTTCGAGCACCTCGAGCCAAAGCCCGTCCTTGTCGATCCGGGCCTTGACGTTGCGGTCGGCGGAACAGGAAACCCCCATCCCGACCGGGCAGGAGGCACCGTGGCGCGGCAGCCGCACGACCCGCACGTCAAGCGCGAAATACTTGCCGCCGAACTGCGCGCCGATCCCGCACGCCTGCGCGGCTTCCAAAATTTTGTTTTCGAGCCCGACGTCGCGAAATGCCTGGCCGAGCGGGTTGCCCTGGGTCGGCAGCGCGTCGAGGTATTTCGTGCTCGCGAGCTTCACCGTCTTCAAACACGCCTCGGCGGATGTCCCCCCGACCACGAACGCGAGGTGATACGGCGGGCAGGCCGCCGTCCCCAGCGTCCGCATTTTTTCGATGAGGAATTTCTCGAGGCTCGCCGGGTTCAGGAGCGCCTTCGTCTCCTGGAAGAGATACGTCTTGTTCGCCGACCCGCCGCCTTTGGTGACGAACAGGAATTCATACGTCATCCCGTCGGCGGCGGAGATGTCGATCTGCGCGGGCAGGTTCGTCCCCGTGTTGACCTCGTCAAACATGCTGAGCGCCGCCGTCTGCGAATAGCGCAGGTTCTCGCCGGTATACGTCTCGTAAATCCCCCGGGAAATCGCTTCCTCGTCATGCCCGCCGGTCCAGACCTGCTGCCCCTTCTTCGCGACGACCGTCGCCGTGCCGGTGTCCTGGCAGAACGGGAGCACCCCGTGCGCGGAAACCTCGGCATTGCGCAGAAGCGTGAGCGCCACGGTCCGGTCGTTTTCGCTCGCCTGCGGGTCTTCGAGAATCGCCGACACCTGCGCCAGATGCGCCGGGCGGAGCAGGAACGAAACGTCGCGCACCGCAGATTTGGCCAGATACGTCAGCGCCTCGGGCTCGACTTTCAAGACCGGCTTCCCCTCGAACTCGCCGACCGAAACAAACTCGCCGGTCAGCTTCCTGTATTCGGTCGTGTCCTCGCCGAGGGGAAAGAGTTTTTGGAACGTGAATGCGGGCGCGGGTTTTGACATGGCGGTATTAGAAAATGTAATGCTGGCACAGGGCGCGATTTTCCGCAAGCCCGTGCGTAACGCCAGATGGGAGGGCGAACCTCCGTGTGAGCCCATTTATTACGGCTCAGACGGAGCTTCGCCCTCCCAGGACAGAGCTTCGCCCTCCCTTGCCCGCAGATTTGGGTGATCAAAACGAATGTTCCCCCTCCGGTCAGCGCCCGATGAAAAACCGGTGCCGCCGGGCTTCCCCTACCCCCGCGATGCCATGAAACTGTTCCTGCACAACTTGGCGTAGAGGCCATCGAGCGCGACCAGCTCGCCGTGCCGTCCGCGCTCGACGATGCGCCCGCGTTCGAGCACGAGGATCTGCGAGGCGTTGCGCACGGTCGAGAGCCGGTGGGCGATGACAAAGCTCGTCCTGTGCTCCATCAGCCGGTCGAGTGCTTCCTGGATGAGGGTCTCGGTGGCTGTATCCACGCTGGCGGTCGCCTCGTCGAGGATTAGGATCGGCGGGTTTTTCAGCAGCGCCCGCGCGATGGAAATCCGCTGCTTCTCGCCGACGCTCAGCCGGATCCCCCGCTCGCCGACCGGCGAGTGGAGCCCCTTCGGAAGCCGCCGCACGAAGTCGTCCGCGTTCGCCGCCTCGAGCACCTGCCACATCTCGTCCTCGCCCGCATCGGGTTTTCCGACCCGCAGGTTCTCGGCCGTTGTCCCGTTGAAAAGAAACGTCTCCTGCGTCACGACGGCGATGTTCCGCCGGATGTGGTTCCTCGGGATTTGCCGCAAGGGGACCCCGTCGACCAGGATCTCCCCCCCGCCGAACTCGTAGAACCTGACCAGCAGGTTCACGAGGGTGGATTTTCCGGCTCCGGTCGGCCCGACGAGCGCGATCGTCTCGCCGGCGTGCGCCGTCAGGCTCACCCCCTCGAGAACCGGGAGATCCCCGGAATAGGAAAAGGACACGCCGCGATACTCGATCTCCCCGAGAACGGGCCTGGCGACGGCTCCGGCGCTGTCGGCCGCCTCGGGACCGGAATCCATGATCTCGAACACCCGCTCGCCAGCCGCCCGCCCGGCCTGGAAAATCTGGTTCAGCTGGTGCAGCCGTCCGACCGGTTCGTAGAGATACCGGGCGAGCACGAAGAAGGCGACGAGCACGCCGACATCCATCCGCCCTCCGAGCACCTCGCGGGCCCCGTATCCCGCGATGAGCAGCATCCCGCAGGAGGTGACAAACCCCATCGTCGGTTGGTAGATCGCCCACGCCCGCATCACGACGAGCGTGGCCTTCCGCACGGCATTGCTGGCGGCGTCGAAACGCGCGTGTTCGCGCTCCTCGCTCGCGTAGGTCTTGATCTGCCGGATGCCTGCAATGTTGTCGTGCAGCAGGGAGTTGAGGGCGGACACCGATTTGCGCTGGACCTGGTAGCGCGAGCGCGCGGTGAGCGTGTAGGTCAGCGCCCCGGCGGCAAGAAACGGGATCGGAACCAGCGCCGCCACCGTCAGCGGCAGGCTCCAGGCCAGCATCATCCCGCTCACGATCAGGATCTGCAGCACCGCCACCGTCCCCTGCTCGATCCCGTCGATCAGCACCCGCTCGACGCTGGTCACGTCCTCGCTGAGCCGGGTCATGATGTCCCCGGTCGCGCGGTTGTCGAACCACGGCAGCGGCAGCTTCTGGATGTGCCCGTAGAGCTCGCTCCTCAGGTCGCAGATCACTTTTTGCTCGAAGTGGTTGTTGAACATGATGCGCAGGCTGTCGAGCAGCTCCTGCAGGAAAAACGCCGCGAGCCCGACACCGAGCAGCGGCACCAGCAGCGCGGGCTGGTTCCCCCGGATCACGTCGTCGACGATCCGCTGGGTCACCGCCGGAAAGATCACCACCATCAACGTCCCGAACACCGCGCAGCCCAGCGTCGCGGCCGCGAGCCAGGGATACCGCCGCACATACGGCAGGACGCGTAGAAACACGTGCACGGCTCAGACGTCCCCGCTGTAGGGCTGGTGGAACTGCACCGGCTTCTGCGACTTCTTGATCAGCTTCAGGTTCAGCACTTCCACGAACACAGAAAACCCCATCGCGAAATAGATATACCCCTTCGAAATGTGCTGGCCAAACCCGTCGGCGATCAGCGTCACGCCGATCAGCAACAGGAAACTCAACGCCAGCATCTTGATCGTCGGGTGCTCGTCCACAAACCGGCTGATCGGGCCGGAAAAAAACATCATGAAAACCACCGCGATGACCACAGCCCCGATCATGACCGGGATGTTGTTCACCATGCCGACCGCCGTGATCACCGAATCCAGCGAAAACACGATGTCGAGCAGCATGATCTGGACCAGCACCGCCACGAATGATGCCGCCGAGGCTCCCGGCCCGTGCCCCTCATCGCCTTCGAGCTTCCCGTGAATTTCGCTCGTGCTCTTCGCCACCAGGAACAGCCCGCCGGCCACGAGGATCAAATCCCGCCCGCTCAACCCGTGGGCAAACACCGTGATCCACGGCTCCGTCAGCCCGGCCATCCAGGAAATCGTCAGCAGAAGCAGGATCCGCATGACCATCGCCAGCCCGAGCCCGACCAACCGCGCCCGGCCCTGCTGGTGCTTCGGCAGCTTCCCGGCAAGGATCGAAATGAAAATGACGTTGTCGATGCCCAGCACGATCTCCAACGCGCTCAGCGTCAGAAACGCGATCCACAACTCGGGGTTCGTGATCCAGTCCATAACCGCGCTCTTTTACCAGAGCGCGCCCCCGTGTCCATGACGATTGGCGGACGACTGGCGAAAGGTCCCGCAAAGCCGCGAAGAAAAATCTGGGGGGGCGCTCGTTGCGGACGGAGAAAATCCGGTTTTCAGAATTTCGCCCCCCCTTCCGGCGTCAGGCGCAAATTGGCAAAAAACAAATTCCGGGCAATTAATTTGTCGCCCGCCTGCACCCCCCGAGCGTAAACTTGGGCATCCCGTCAGCCAACCCGGTTCACCCCACCCAAGGAAAAAACACATGACGACCGAATCCAAGTGCCCGTTCCATCACGCCGTCGGCGGCGGCACGTCCAGCCGCGACTGGTGGCCAAATCATCTGAACCTGAAAATCCTGCACCGGCACCCGTCCCCGTCCGATCCCATGGGCGGCGGCTTCCACTACGCGGAGGAGTTCAAGAACCTCGACCTCGCGTCCGTGAAGAAAGATCTCGTGGCCCTGATGACGGACTCACAGGACTGGTGGCCGGCGGACTTCGGCCACTACGGGCCACTGTTCATCCGCATGGCGTGGCACAGCGCCGGCACCTACCGCACCGGCGACGGCCGTGGCGGCGCAGGCAGCGGCAGCCAGCGCTTTGCCCCACTCAACAGTTGGCCCGACAACGCCAACCTGGACAAGGCGCGTCGGCTGCTCTGGCCGATCAAGCGGAAGTATGGCCGGAAAATCTCCTGGGCCGACCTGATGGTCCTCGCAGGCAACGTCGCCCTGGAATCGATGGGGTTCAAAACCTTCGGGTTCGGCGGTGGGCGTGAAGACATCTGGGAACCGGAAGACGACGTCTACTGGGGCTCCGAAAAAACCTGGCTGGGCGACAAACGCCACTCCGGCGACCGAGAACTCGAAAACCCGCTCGCCGCCGTGCAGATGGGCCTGATTTACGTCAACCCCGAAGGCCCGAACGGCAACCCGGACCCGGTTGCGGCAGCCCGTGATATCCGCGAAACCTTCGCCCGCATGGCGATGGACGACGAAGAGACGGTCGCCCTCATCGCAGGCGGACACACCTTCGGCAAAACACACGGGGCGGGAGACGCGAAACATGTGGGGCCCGAGCCGGAAGCCGCCGGCCTCGAGGAACAAGGGCTCGGCTGGAAGAGCAGCTTCGGCACGGGCAAAGGGGCCGACGCCATCACCAGCGGCCTGGAGGTCACCTGGACCGCCACGCCAACGAAGTGGAGCAACAATTTTTTCGAGAACCTGTTCGGCCATGAATGGGAGCTGACCAAGAGCCCGGCAGGCGCGCATCAGTGGAGGCCGAAAAATGGCGCAGGCGATGCCACCGTGCCGGATGCCCACGACCCGTCGAAACGGCATGCCCCTTCCATGCTGACCACGGATCTCGCCCTGAGGTTTGACCCCGCCTACGAAAAAATTTCGCGGCGCTTCCACGAGAATCCCGATCAACTCGCCCACGCGTTCGCCCGCGCCTGGTTCAAGCTGACGCACCGCGACATGGGCCCGCGCGCCCGCTATCTCGGGCCGGAGGTTCCCGCGGAAGAACTCATCTGGCAGGACCCCATCCCCCCGGTCGATCACCCGCTGATCGATGCCCGGGACATCGCTTCCCTCAAGGGAGAAATCCTGGGCTCGGGGCTGGCCGTCTCCGAACTGGTGACGACCGCCTGGGCGTCGGCGTCCACATTCCGTGGCTCCGACAAGCGCGGCGGCGCAAACGGTGCCCGCATCCGGCTCGCACCGCAGAAAGATTGGGAAGCCAACCAGCCCGTCCGACTGGCCAGGGTGCTCAAAACCCTGGAGGACATCCAGGCCGCGTTCAACAGTGCCCAGCCCGGCGCGAAGAAGGTTTCGCTTGCCGACCTCATCGTCCTGGCCGGTTGCGCCGGCGTCGAGCAGGCCGCAAAAAATGCCGGCCACGAGATCGCGGTCCCCTTCACCCCGGGACGCATGGACGCCTCGCAGGAGCAAACCGATGCGGGCTCCTTCGCCGTGCTCGAACCGCCCGCCGACGGCTTCCGCAACTACCTCAAGACGAAATTCTCCGTCTCGTCCGAGGAAATGCTGGTCGACAAGGCGCAATTGCTGACGCTCACCGCACCGGAAATGACCGTCCTCGTCGGCGGCATGCGCGTCTTGAACACCAACGCCGGACCGTCCCGGCACGGGATCTTCACCAGGCGGCCGGAAACGCTGACCAACGACTTCTTCGTCAACCTGCTCGACATGGGCACGGAGTGGAAGGCGCTCTCGAAGGACGAGGATGTCTTCGAAGGACGAGACCGCAAAACGGGCGAACTCAAGTGGACCGGCACGCGCGTCGACCTGGTCTTCGGCTCCAACTCCCAGCTCCGCGCCCTGGCGGAAGTCTACGGCAGCTCGGACTCACAGGGCAAGTTTGCCCATGACTTCGTGGCGGCTTGGAACAAGGTGATGAACCTCGACCGCTTCGACCTCGCGTGATTTCCGATGCCCTCGCCGAGGGATGCGCCCAACCCCGCGAGTCCTCTGCATAGGCAGAAGGACATTTGACACCATCACCTGCTTCGCTCACATCCAGTTTGTCAGAACTCCTTGGCCCGATATCCCTTTTTTTACTTCCAGATATTCACGGAAGCTGGGTCGAGCCCATGAGGTGGCGGTCCACTTCGCGGGCGGCCCCGCGGCCCTCGTTGATCGCCCACACGACGAGCGATTGTCCGCGGCGGCAGTCGCCGGCGGCGAAGACATCCGGGATGTTGGTGGCGAATTTCTCGTGCTCGGCCTTCGCATTGCTGCGGGCGTCGCGTTCGATGCCCAGGGCTTCGAGGAGCTGGTCCTCCGGACCGAGGAATCCCATGGCCAGGAGAACGAGTTCGGCGGGGATGACCCGCAGCGAGCCCTCGACGTCGCGGGGCACGAAGCGTCCTTGGGCATCCTTTTCCCAGCGGATGTCCGTGATTTCGACTCCGGAGAGATGTCCATCCGGGTCGGCGAGAAAGCGCTTGGCCGTGACTTCATACTGCCGGGGATCAGCGCCCTGTTTCGCGGCGGCTTCCTCCTGCCCGTAATCCATGCGGTGGACTTTCGGCCATTCCGGCCAAGGGTTGTCCTTCGCGCGGTCGAGCGGCGGCTTGGGAAGGATTTCCAGCTGGGTGACCGAGGCGCATCCGTGACGCATCGAGGTGCCCACGCAGTCGGTGCCGGTGTCCCCTCCCCCGATGACGACCACGTTTTTTCCGCCGGCAAAAATCGGGGGGGTCGACCCGTTCGGCGATCCGTGGTCGAGGAGGAAGCGGGTGTTCCCGGTGAGGAATTCCATCGCGAAATGGACCCCGGGAATCTCGCGCCCCGGAATCGGGAGGTCGCGCGGCTTGGTGGCACCAGTGCAGAGAACGACCGCGGAAAAATCCTCGAGGAGCATTTGGGCCGCGAGATTTTTTCCGACCTCCACGCCGGTTTTGAACGTGACGCCTTCGGCCTCCATGAGTCGGACGCGCCGTTCGACGACCTCGCGCTTGTCGAGCTTCATGTTCGGGATCCCGTAGAGGAGGAGCCCGCCGATCCGGTCGGCCCGCTCGAAAACCGTGACCGTGTGACCGGCCTTGTTGAGTTGGTCGGCGCAGGCGAGGCCAGCCGGGCCCGAGCCGACGACGGCCACCTTCTTGCCCGTGCGGAATGACGGGGGGTTCGGGGTGATCCATCCCTCCTCCCAGCCCTTGTCGACAATCGCGCACTCGATCGTCTTGATCGCGACCGGGGGATCGATGATGCCCAGCGTGCAGGATCCTTCGCAGGGGGCCGGGCAGACCCGACCGGTGAATTCCGGAAAATTGTTCGTTTTGTGAAGGCGGTCGAGCGCCTCGCGCCAGAGGCCGCGGTAAACGAGGTCGTTCCACTCGGGGATCAGGTTGTTGATCGGGCAGCCGCTTGCCATCCCGCCGATCAATTTTCCGGTATGACAAAACGGGATGCCGCAGTCCATGCAGCGGGCTCCCTGGGAGCGCAGCTTGTCCTCCTCCATGTGCAGGTGGAATTCGTCCCAGTTGGCGATGCGGTCGAGCGGCGGCACGTCGGCCGGAAGTTCGCGCAGGTATTCGATGAAGCCGGTGGGTTTTCCCATAATTAATTTCCTCCAGCGCGCGAAGTGTCGCGCGAGTTTGCCTCGAAAGCGGCGTTGATGGCCTCTTCGCCGGTGAGACCGTCCGCCTTCGCCTCGGCGATGGCTTCGAGCACCCTCTTGTAGTCCTTCGGCATGACCTTGACGAACTTCCTGAGCGAGCCCTCCCAGCCGGAAAGAATTTCACGGGCGCGCGGGCTGCCGGTGAGCTCCGCATGCCGCCGGATGAAATCCCGCAGCTCCGCAGCCTCGGTGGAGTCCCCGACTTCTTCCAGGCCGACCATTGATGTGTTGCAGCGTTTCGAGCCAAAGTCGCCGGCCTCGTCGAAGACGTAGGCGACGCCGCCGGACATGCCGGCCGCAAAGTTGCGGCCCGTGGGACCGAGCACGATCACGCGCCCCCCGGTCATATACTCGCAGCCGTGATCGCCCACGGATTCCACGACCGCATCGACGCCGGAGTTGCGGACGCCGAAGCGCTCCCCGGCCATGCCGCGGATGAAAACCTCCCCGCGCGTCGCGCCGTAGAGGGCGACGTTTCCGGCGATGATGTTGTCCTCGGCCTTGAATGTGGAGCCGACCGGCGGGTAGAGGATGATCCTCCCTCCGCTGAGCCCCTTCGCCAGGTAATCGTTCGTGTCCCCTTCCAACTCGAGCGTCATCCCAGTCGGCACGAACGCCCCGAAGCTTTGCCCGGAACTGCCTTGAAAATGCAGGTGGATGGTTTCGTCCGGCAGGCCGGCGGCACCGTGTTTGCGGGTGATCTCGTTGCCGACGATCGTCCCGATCACGCGGTTGATGTTCCTGACCGGCACGGTGGCGCGAACCTTCTCCCCACGTTCGATGGCGGGGGCACAGAGACCGAGCAGCACGGTCATGTCCAAGGATTTTTCGAGCCCGTGATCCTGGCCGATCTGGCAGAAGCGCCCGACCTCCGGACCGACCGGCGGCCGGTAAAGGATCGCGGAAAGATCGAGCCCTTTCGCCTTCCAGTGCTCGACCGCCTTGCGCGCTTCCAGCTTGTCCGTCCGCCCGATCATCTCCTCGACCTTGCGGAAGCCGAGCAGGGCCATGATCTCGCGCATTTCCTCCGCGACGAAGCGCATGAAATTGACGGTGTGCGCCGGATCGCCGGTGAAATTTTTCCGGAGTTCGGGATTCTGGGTGGCGACGCCGACCGGGCAGGTGTTCTGGTGGCAAACACGCATCATGATGCATCCGAGCGTCACGAGGGGAGCGGTGGCAAACCCGAACTCCTCGGCTCCGAGGAGAGCGGCGATGGCCACGTCGCGACCGGTCTTGAGCTGGCCATCCGTCTCGACGGCGATCCGGCTGCGGAGGTTGTTGAGAACGAGCGTCTGGTGGGTCTCCGCAAGACCAAGCTCCCAGGGCATGCCCGCGTGTTTGATGCTGGAAAGCGGGGAGGCCCCGGTTCCGCCATCGAATCCGCTGATCAGCACCACGTCGGCGTGGGCCTTGGCGACGCCGGCCGCGATCGTGCCGACGCCAACCTCCGAGACGAGCTTGACCGAAATGCGGGCGCGGCGGTTGGCATTCTTGAGGTCATGGATCAGTTCCGCGAGATCCTCGATCGAGTAGATGTCGTGGTGCGGGGGCGGCGAAATCAGCCCCACGCCGGGAGTCGTCCCGCGGGTCTTCGCGACCCAGGGATAAACCTTTTTGCCGGGGAGTTCCCCGCCTTCGCCGGGCTTCGCGCCCTGCGCCATTTTGATCTGCAGCTCGCGCGCGTTCGTCAGGAAGTGCGCGGTGACGCCGAAACGTCCCGAGGCGACCTGCTTGATGGCGGAATTTTTCGAATCGCCCGCATCGTTCGTCCACGTGAACCGCTCGGCATCCTCGCCGCCCTCGCCGGTGTTGGATTTTCCGCCGATCCGGTTCATGGCGATGGCCAGTGTTTCGTGGGCTTCCTTCGAGATCGACCCGTAGCTCATGGCCCCGGTCTTGAACCGGTGCATGATGGACTCGGCGCTCTCGACCTCCCCGATGGGGATCGAGGAGCCGTTCTTGAAGTCGAGAAGCCCGCGAAGGGTGTAATGCTTGCGGTCCTGGTCGTTCACGAGCGCCGCATATTTTTTGTAGATGGCGTAGTCATCCGTCCGCACGGCCTTCTGCAGCGAGTGGATGGTCTCGGGGTTGAAGAGGTGCTCCTCGCCATCGTTGCGCCACTGGTATTCTCCGCCCGCATCGAGGGTGGGATTCACGTCACCGCGGGGCGGGAACGCACGCGCGTGCCGACGCAGGAGCTCCGCTCCGATGGCGCTCAAATCGGCCCCTTCCACCCGTGAAGGCGTCCAGCAGAAATATTTGTCGACGAGCGTGTGGTGGAGTCCCACCGCTTCAAAGATCTGGGCGCCGCGATAGCTCTGGATCGTGGAGATCCCCATCTTGGCCATCGTTTTGACAACGCCTTTGACCGACGCCTTCACAAAATTTTTGATGGCGGTTTTGTGGTCGAGCCCGGGGAGCATCCCCTGACGGATCATGTCATCGAGAGACTCGAAAGCGAGATACGGGTTGATGGCGCTCGCCCCGTAGCCGATGAGGAGGGCGAAGTGATGGACTTCGCGCGGTTCGCCGGATTCGAGCACCAGGCTCACTTTCGTGCGGGTGCCCTCGCGGATCAGGTGGTGGTGCAGCCCCGAAACAGCCAGCAGCGCCGGGATGGCGACACGGGTGGCATTCACGCCGCGATCGCTGAGGATCAGGATGTTTTTTCCCGAAGCGATGGCCGCATCCGCCTCCGCGCAAAGAAGGTCCATTGCCGACCCGAGCGCCCCGTTTCCGCCGGACGGATCGAAGAGCAGAGGGATCGTGACCGGGTGGAACCCGTCGCGCTCGACATGGCGGATTTGTCCGAGTTCGGAGTTGGTGAGGATCGGGCCGTCGAGCTTGATCATCCGGCAGCTTACCGGCATGGGATCAAGGAGGTTGCCCTCGGAACCCAGCATCGTCACCGTGGCGGTGACAATTTCTTCGCGGATGGGATCGATCGGAGGGTTCGTGACCTGGGCGAAGAGCTGTTTGAAATAGTTGTAGAGGAGGACCGGGCGGTCCGAGAGCACGGCCAGCGGCGTGTCCGTTCCCATGGAACCGAGCGGCTGGACGCCGTCCCTCGCCATCGGCCCGAGGATTGCGCGCTGGTCCTCGAACGTGTAGCCGAATGCCTGCTGGCGCTGGAGGATGGTCTCGTGCTCCGGCAGGTGCTCGTGGGGAGGCTCCGGCAAAGTGGAAAGCAGCACGTGGTTTTCCTCGAGCCATTTCCGGTAGGGATGCTGGCGCACGATCCCGCTCTTGATTTCCTCGTCGGCGATGATCCGGCCTTCGCGGGTGTCCACGAGGAACATGCGTCCGGGCTGGAGGCGGCCTTTTTGTTCGACCCGCTCGGGGGCGATGGGAAGGACGCCTGCCTCGGAGGCCATGATGACCAAACCGTCCTTCGTGACCCAGTATCTGGAGGGCCGCAGGCCGTTGCGGTCGAGGACGGCCCCGATGATCGCGCCGTCCGTGAAAGCGATCGACGCCGGGCCATCCCACGGTTCCATCAAACACGAATGGAATTCGTAAAAGGCCCGCTTGTCGTCGGGCATGGTTTCATGGAGTTCCCATGGCTCGGGGATCATCATCATCACGGCATGCGGGAGCGAACGCCCGGAAAGCGTGAGGAGTTCCAGGCAGTTGTCGAACATCGCCGAGTCGGACCCGTCGGTGTTGATCACAGGAAACGTCTTTGCGAGGTCCTCGCCGAACAGCGAACTGGAAAGCAGCGACTGGCGCGCGTGCATCCAGTTGATGTTTCCGCGCAGGGTGTTGATCTCGCCGTTGTGGGCGATGTAGCGGTAGGGGTGCGAGCGGTCCCAGCTCGGGAACGTGTTCGTCGAGAACCGCGAATGGACGAGCGCGAGCGCCGACTCCACATCCGGGTCTTTCAGATCCGCGAAATAGGCGTCGACCTGCTCGGGCATGAGCATGCCTTTGTAAACGATCGTCCTGCCCGACAGCGTGGCGACAAACCACATCGGGTCGATGCCGGCGGTCCGGATGGCGCTCGAGGCGCGCTTGCGGATGACGTAAAGCTGGCGCTCGAAGGCCAGCGGGTCCGCGCAGCCCGGCTTGCGCCCGATGAACACCTGGCGCATCCGGGGCTCGCTGGCGCGGGCGGTCGCCCCCAGCGAAGAGTGGTCCGTCGGAAGCTCGCGCCAACCGAGGACGGCGAGGCCCTGCTCGGCGACCAGTTTTTCGAAAATCGATTGAGCCGCTTCGGTCGCCGCGTCATCCGGCGAGTTGAAGATGATCCCGACGCCGTAATCTCCCGGCTCGGGGAGCCGGATGCCGGTTTCGCCACACACCCGGCGGAGGAATTTGTCCGGGATCTGGATCAGGATTCCGGCCCCGTCGCCGGTATTGGCTTCGCACCCGCAGGCCCCACGGTGGTCGAGGTTGCGCAGGATCGTGAGCGCGTCGCTGACAATCGAATGCGACTTTTCGCCGCGCACGTTGACCAGGAAGCCGACGCCGCAAGCGTCGTGCTCGAAAGCAGGGTCGTAAAGTCCTTGCTTCGGCGGAGGGCCGGTCAGGCGGGTCGTTTTTGTCTGCATGCTTTTGGTTCGGTTTTTTAC
Source organism: Terrimicrobiaceae bacterium (assembly GCA_041675465.1). Taxonomy (GTDB): domain Bacteria; phylum Verrucomicrobiota; class Verrucomicrobiia; order Chthoniobacterales; family Terrimicrobiaceae; genus QYQL01. The sequence goes on from JBAYTU010000080.1 coordinate 13,124, forward strand.
GTCTCGGTATCTCCGCAGGAACTTCTTCCATTCCACTGCGGCCCGCATCTTTTATCTTCCCGACGCGGTGGGGCACAACCATTAATTGCGGGCGGGCCGGGCGTCTTTTTGCAGGGGACGGATCAAGCACATCGGATGCCAGATCCTCCCGACAGCTCCGCTTCGAAAATTTTCCGGGGAATACGCGCGGGGGCGCGTGGGCTCCCCGGAATTTCGCCGGAATGGCGGGCATCGGGCGTATCTCAACGCATGTAACGGACACGGACGAGACGTTGACGGCGTCTTTTCATCAGATAGTCGAACAATTGGAGCTTCCATTCTGTGACCAACTCGGCGAGTTGGAAAGGGCTGCCGGTCGTCGGGCCGCTGCCTGCGGAATTCTTGAGCCGCTCAACGAGAGTCGGTCGAGTACGGCCAGATTTCCCCGCAAACGGCTTTTTGGGCACCTGCGGACTTTGCAGGCAACGGATTCGAACCGCTTTTTCCGGCTGCGGATTCTCTGTTCCACTCATTTTGAGAAACCTGGTCACGTCATGACGGGTCCATCAGGGCCGGACCATCCGGTATCGGTGAAAAAACAGTGCGCCGAGCGCGGAAAGCCCCAGCAACGCAACTGCGGACGGCTCCGATGGTGGTGTTGCCGGAGGAGTAGGATTCGGTGATGAGGCCCGCGGAGTTGGTGCCGTCCACCATCGTCCAGAGGCTGCCGGTCCAGACTTGCAGGGATGTCGAGCCCAGGTAGGTAAGGAGGTTGGCGATGTTCGAGTAGTCGCCCTGGATGGTGAGGAAGTTCGCGGGGGCGATCCCAAGACGACCGGCTGGGAAGCCCCCGACGCCGTGACCGGGCGGAAACCAACCGGATACGAAGCCCCCGCTGGCGGAATCACGGCGAAACAGCTTGGCGCTGGCATCCCCATACGCCGCGCAGTCTCGCAGGCGGACACACGGAGGGAGAAGAAAAGCTTTTCTAAATCAAATAGAATGGGATCACCGACATTCCGTCGTCAGGAGTTTCCAGCAAAGGGACAACGGTCGCTGTTCGGACAAAGGAAGTGCTGCAGGGGAATGCCGGTGTATTGCGCGAGCAAGAGCAGGTTTGCGACGGAGGGCAGGCAGTGGCCGGTTTCCCAATGCCCCCAACTCGCCGTGGCGACGCCCATTTCGCCTGCGGCTTCGGTGATCTTCTTGGCTTTCGACTTCCGCCATTGCCTGAGCTTGCCGCCGCAGAGGGACAACATCTCCGCCTTTTTCAGCATGGCCAAGGATGTCGAGGACTGTCCTGCGTTTTGGCACATAGCCGGTCGTTAGGGCTATCTTCGCGACCCGATAAACAGGCGCAGGACATACCAGAACAGCAGCGCCACTCCCGCGAAAAGCTGGATCGATGCGGCAACATAGGCGTTTTCCGGAAAGTCGCGCATCACCGAAGAGGTCGTGTAGAGGATGGATCCACCCGCGAGCAGAACCATCGCAACGGAGAACCATGTGCCGAGTTCAAATTGAAAGAGAACCGCGCAAACGATGGTCGCGAACGCCAAAATCCCACCCCAAAACAGAAAGGTCTTCATGAAGGAAAAATCCTTCCTGGTCGTGACCACCACGGCGGTCAGCAGGAAAAATCCGCCGAGTGTCGCCTGGGCCGCGCTGGCGATGGTTCCCGGGGCCGCCTGATTTGCCAGCACGAGCAGGGGCACAAAGATGATCGCCTGCCCGAGGACGTAAAGGCCCAGACCAAGATACTGCACCGGTTTGGAAAGGTTCGGGCTCGCAAAAAACGCCGCCATCCAGGAAAGCACCATGAAGCCGCCGAGGATCACCAGCCACGAGACGCCCGATACGACCGAAATGATGACGTTGGCGATCCCGGTCGAAAAAAACCAGAACTCCAATCCCACGAACAGAAGCACGGCAAGCGTCAGGTGCGTGTAGGTGCGGACGATGAAGGTGCCGCGGTCTTCCGCAGAAAGCTCGGATACGGGAATGGTGTAAGGATTGATCATAGAGGATGGATTCGTTCCACCCCTAACCCAGGAATGGTGGCTGTTCCATATTTTTCTTGGAGCGGTTCGACATGTCGATAATGCGAGGGAGGGCGAAGCTCCGTCTGGGAGGGCGAAGCTCCGTCTGAGCCGTAATAAATGGGCTCACACACCACCGGCAGCCGGGAGGCTGCGGGGAAGCCTGCCGCAGGCAGCCCCGTCAGGGCATGACCTGCTGGGAAGCGGGCATGGCAAAGGTTCGCCCTCCCATCGTTGACGTTACGCGGATTTGGGAATCGTCCAGAAATAACTTGATACAGCATGGAGTTTCGGCGATTGTGCCGATGTGAAAGATCGCACCAGCGACTTGGAGGCGATAGCGCAAAGGTTTGATTTGATGAAGGGGCGACTCGACGAAC
>JBAYTU010000081.1:0-15490 GCA_041675465.1 Terrimicrobiaceae bacterium
CTTGATGCGCAACCGCAGCGGCCGCCATTCCAGAGCCATCGCTTTTGCCGCTGCGGAGGCCCGGAAATCCCGATCTCAAGCCCCGCGCGAATCTGCTGACTCCTGCTCTCTGCCCCTTCTTTCCGGAATCGCTGTGAAATTTGAAACGGTGTTGCCTGATCGCGCGGGAGCGGCTACGATCCGCGCTCAAACCATCGATTTCATGCGTAAAAAAATCATCGCCGCGAACTGGAAAATGAACATGACCGTAGCCGAGACGGAGAGCTTCCTGGAAGACTTCCGCCTGGATGTGGAGGAGGTGCACGGGGTCGAGATCGTGATCGCGCCGCCATTCACCGCACTGGCGAAACTTTCCGGACTTTTGGGCGGGTCTCAAAAAATCCGTCTCGGGGCGCAGAACATGTATTTCGAGGCGTCCGGTGCCTTCACGGGCGAGATCAGCCCGGCGATGCTGCGGGAGCTGTTCGTCCGTTACGTCATTCTCGGGCACAGCGAGAGGCGGCAGTTGTTCGGGGAGACGGACGCCCTGATCAACAAGAAGGTTCATGCGGCGCTGGCTTCCGAGTTGAAGCCGATCCTCTGCGTGGGCGAGACCCTGGCCGAGCGCGATGCCGGCAAGGAGAAGACCGTCCTCGAAACCCAATTGAAGGGCAGCCTCGCCGGGGTCACTCCCGGGCAGATGCTGGATGTGGTTGTCGCCTACGAGCCGGTCTGGGCGATCGGAACGGGGCGCACCGCAAGTCCCGGGCAGGCTCAGGACGCCCATGCGCATGTCCGTTCCGTGCTTGCCTCGCTCACCAATGCCGAGACGGCGGAAAAAGTCCGCATCCAATACGGCGGCAGCGTGAAACCGGCCAATGCGGCGGTTCTCATGGGCCAGATGGATATCGACGGCGCACTTGTCGGTGGCGCAAGCCTCGAGGCCAGGAGCTTCTCCGAGATCGTCAAGGCGGCGGTTCCGGCGGAATAAGGTTTTCCCGAGCGTCCGACGCGCGGGGCCTCATTTTTTTCTCAGGAGAATTTGAAAAATCCCGCTGCGGTCTTTTCTGTCGCGTCCGCGACCTGCTCCAAGGTCGTGCCCCGGACTTCGGCGATTTTCTCGGCAACGAGCCTGGCATGGGCGGGTTCCGCCCGTTTGCCCCTGTGTGGGACAGGGGCGAGATACGGGCAGTCCGTTTCCACCATGAAGGAATTCCCGGGAACCATGGCGGCGACCTCGCGGACGATCGGGGCATTCTTGAATGTCACAATGCCGGTGAACGAGACGAGATGTCCCATGCCAAGGATCTCCCGCGCCTGGTCGGGCAGATTTCCGAAGCAGTGAAAGACCCCGCGCACCCGCCCGGTGTACGCCTTCAAAATCTCCACCGTGTCGTCCCAGGCGTCCCGCTGGTGGATCACGACATTGAGTCCCAGCTCGCAGGCGAGATCGAGCTGTGCCGAGAATGCCTCGGCCTGCGCGGACCTGTAGGATCCGTCCACGATCATGGCCTCGGTGTCCTCCGCCATCTCGGCCTGCAGGGCGGACAACGCCGGGGAAGAGGCGAGATGCTCGGAGGGAAGGTGATGGTAGTCGAGGCCGGTCTCTCCGATCGCGGCCACTTTCGGGTGCGTCGCCAGCCCGCGCAGAACATTCAGCCAGTCTCCGGATTCCTCCTCCACGTTCGTCGGATGAAGCCCGACAACCGCGTGGACGGAGGGATATTTTTCCGCGAGCGCGACCGCCCGTCGGCTGCTTTCGATGCCGGTTCCTATGGTGAGGATCCGGACGACCCCGGCCTGCCGGGCCCGTTCCAGGACGGCGTCGAGGTCGCCCGCGAAATCAGGGTAGTCGAGATGGGCGTGGGTGTCGGTGAGCATGTCAGTTCAGGAGCCGATACCACGTGCTCCGGCGGCGCGGTTCGTAGCCGGCTTCGCGGATGAGGTGCTCGATGTCCGGCACCCCGAGACGGAATGTCGTCCCCGCGCTCGACACCACGTTTTCCTCCATCATCACGCTCCCGAAATCATTGGCCCCGAACTGCAGCGCGATCTGCCCGATTTTCGGACCTTGGGTGACCCACGAGCTCTGGACGTTTTCGAAGTTGTCGAGGAAGATCCGGGCGATCGCCTGGGTGCGGAGGTAGTCGGCGCTGGTGGCGGTTTCGGCGCGGAGCTTCGTGTGCTCGGGCTGGAACGTCCAGCAGATGAAGGCCGTGAACCCGCCTGTTTCGTCCTGGAGGTCGCGGAGCCGCCCCAGATGCTCAATCCGGTCGTCCAGGGACTCGACGTGGCCGAACATCATCGTGGCGCTTGATCTCAGGCCGAGATCGTGGGCCTGGCGCATGACATCGATCCATGCATCGGACTTGCATTTGAGCGGGGCAATCCGGTCGCGCACGCCGTCCACGAGGATTTCTCCTCCACCGCCGGGAATCGACCCGAGCCCGGCCCCGATGAATTTCGCGAGGACTTCGCGCACCGGCATCCCGAAGACGTCGGAGAAATGGTTGAACTCCGGGGGGCTGAACCCGTGGATGTTGATCTGCGGGTATTTCTCCCGGATGTGGGAGAGCATGGTCAGATAAAAATCGATCCCCAGCCCCGGATGGTGGCCGCCTTGGAGGAGAACCTGGACCCCGCCTTCGGCCGCCAGCTCGTCGAGTTTTTCGTCAATCTCCCCAAGCGTCAGCACGTAGTGGTCGTCGTCTTTCTCGGTCCGGTAGAACGCGCAGAACTTGCAGTAAACATTGCAGACATTCGTGTAATTGACATTACGGTCCACGATGTAGGTGACGATCCCCTCGCCTTCTCCTCCGTAGGCCGCCGCCTTGGCGGTCCTGCGGCGCGCGTCCGCCAACGAACCCAGCATTTCCAACGGCATTTTATGCAGTTCGTGGGCGTCTTCGGGAGCGATTCTCTCTCCATCCAAGATCCTGTCCACCAATTCGTCTTCCTCGCAGGTTGCCGACATGGACCGCAGCCTAAGCCCGGCGGAGGCCAATTTCAACAGTGTGTTTCCCTCATGCGCGCCCAATGCCCCCCCTCGCGCGGGGCCGGGCTCGCGCCTGCGCGCAAAGCAAGCCGCCCAGCCCCTGTGCGCAATGTGTCAGAAATCTTCTGCGCTTCTAATTCCTAATTAGGCGCTGGGCATCCCGAGACCCTTCCGTCAAACACAAAATTGTGACAATTTTTTTGCATGGTCCCCGTTGACCCTGGGAGAAAGTGCTGCCAGTCTCGCAGTGCTCTCCACTCTCCACATGCAAACCCAAAAAACTCTCCCGAATTGTCTGCGCGGCCTGGCCGCCGCAGCCCTCGCATTTGGCCTTTCCTGCAATGCCCTGCAGTCCGGAACGACCGCCCCACAACCCTCCCAACCGTCGGCCTGCCCCCTCGCCGACTGGTGGAATGGAAAATACATGACCGGAAACTGGTTCGGGCTGCGGGACACGCTCGGCGACATCGGGCTCACGTTCAGCGGCAAGTATTACGGGGCGTATTTCGGCGTTGTGGACAGCCAGAAGGGAGCCAGGGGATTCTGGGATGAGGGCATCGAATTCGGCGCGGAGCACAATTTCGGGAAGCTCCTCAAGGCTGACGATTTCAACGGGGTCAAGGCGTTCGCCCAGTTCCGCTACCGCGATTCGCAGAACGCGGCGGACCCGAACCAGTTCGTCCAGGGCAACTCGACGTTCAATCCCTCGAACTGGATTTCGGGCACGCAGTTCCGCGTGCTGAATTTCGGTTTGGAGATCGGGACCGGCACCCTGCTGCCGGTGAAGGACATGGTCGTCCTGCGCGGGGGCTGGCTGCAGCCGCAGAAAGAGTTCATCGACCAGCCGCTTTCAAAGCTCTTTCTGAACAATGCGGTCAACAGCGCGAAAGGCGTCGGCGGAAACATCCCCTTCTCCTCCTCGTTCTCGACATGGGGCGGCACGTTGCAGGTCAGGCCGACGGCTTGGCATTATGTCAAGGGGGGGCTTTTCATGGCCTACCCGCAAGCCACCGCCAGCGGCAACCACGGCATCGCCTTTGAGGGGTTCGCCCAAAACATCAGCAAAAACGGCCTCATGGCCATGCTCGAATCCGGCGTCACCCCGAAGATCGGTCCCTCGGAATTGCCCGGGAAATACGCGGTGGGCGGCTACTACTACGGCGGCCAGAAGAACTCCTTCAACGGGACCTACCAATACGGCCAGTATGGCTTCTATTTCCAGGCGGACCAGATGCTTTACCGGGAGCCATCCCCCGAGCCTGCTCCCTTGGCCAAGGGCCCGTCGGACGGAAAGTCGGTCGCTCCGTCCGGAAAAAATTTCAAGGAACCCGCAGCCCTCGAGAAACCGAAGCTCTCGACCCAGGGGCTCAGCATGTTCAACCTCCTGAGCTACGCCCCGAAATACAACAACCCTTTCCCGTTCTATTTCCAGTCGGGCCTGGTCTACACGGGGTTGATCCCCCACCGGGATGCGGACCAGGCGATTTTCTCGGTCGCCTACGGGAGCTACAGCTACCAGAACATCGAAAACCTTCAAAACCGGGGGGTGGCGAACCAGCCGAACTACACGATGTTCCTCGAAGGCGGCTACCGCATCGCGATCAACGCGTGGGCCTTCTTCCAGCCGTTCGTCCAATACGAAATCCGTCCCAGCGGGGCGGCCAACGTCCAGAATGCGACGATCCTTGGGTTCTACACCGGGCTGACATTCTGATTTCTCCGCGCGGTTCTGGCAACCACCAGGTAGGGAACCGCTTGCTTGCCGCTGCGGAAATCGCCCTTGCCGTTGAAAAGGCCGCCCTCGAAGGCGGCAGCCGGACAACCGTCGGCACGACAGGCGTGGTCGACGTCACGCCCGTGGCCATCAGCGGCATCAGACACCCTGACGTGCGGGGAAAGCGGAGATGACGAGTCGTGTTCTTTCAGCGCCCCGCCTGGCCTGATCGAGCGAAATTGATGCGCGTCAAGCTTCCTGTTGTTTCGCGTCGCGGGTGCCGGTGCCGGGGGGCATGATGGGCGGGCAATCCTATGGAACCGAAAACCCCTTCCCTGCAAACCCTCCCATCCGACGAGCTCCGCGCGATCCTTTGGAGGTTTTCCGACCGTTACGATCTTTCGATGCTGGTGCAATCGGTGCGGGCGGTGGCCCGGGGGCCGGTCGCCCGGCTGGTGGCCAACGGCGCGCGGAACAGCCACGAGTGGACGGATGAAAAGAACGCGCTCCTCGAGGTGTTCGACAGCTCCGGAATCACCGCGGTCTTTTTGGAGCCGGAATTCGGCGGGTTCATCTCCGGCCCGAAAAACCTGCCCCTGGCGCTGGTGGCATTCGAATTGTCCTGGGTGGATGCGGGCGCGGCGACGTTCAGCCTGGCGGGCAACCTGGGGCTCGCGCCGATCCACGAGCGGGGGACTCCGGAACAGCGCGAGCACTACATGTCGCTCGCAGCTCCGGCCGATGGTCGTCCGCCGATCCGGGCCGCGTTTGCGCTGACCGAGCCGATCCCGTTCGTGGGTGTCGAGACCGGGTTGCTTGGCGGCAAGCTGCGCGTCGCATCGTGGAAAGACGGCGAGGAACCGGTCCTGCACGTGGACAAGCGCGGGCGGTTCATCACGAACATGGGATTCGCGAACGTCGTGACCGCAGCGGTCGACTCCGCAGACGAGCGCATCAAGGGGAGCTGCCTCGTGATTTTGGAAAAAGGCGACCAGGGGATCTGGGACCGCGGGATCCCGACCCGCAAGCTCGTCCACCAGCTTTCCTCGACCCGCGACCCGGTGTTCAGCCTTCAAGTTCCGGCGAGCCGGATCGTCGGAGGATACACGGTCAAGGACGGGGTGATCATCCCGAATTACAGCCACGGCGAGGTCATCGAAGCCGTCTTCCGCCGCACGCGCGTGACCGTCGGCTTGATGACTTCGGCGAAACTGCTGTCCGCCGTCGAGCCGATCATCCGGTATCAGCGCGCGAGATTCCGCGGCGGCGAAGCCGGTGAGCCGGGATCTCCGCGATACGACCTCGGCCTGCAAACGAAACAGGATGTCCTCCACCGGCTGGTGGATGTCTGGGCGACCGGCGAGGCCAGCGCGGCTCTCGGCTTCGAGGCTGCGAGGATGTTCGATACGCTGGATCCCCTCGAAAAGGAAAAGGACCGGATTTTTGCGGAGCGAAAGCTGGTCGGGCGCGCGGCGTTCAAGGCGGTTGCGAAGCTGGGCGACGATGCGGTCGAGTATCTCGCTCTCGCCCGCGGGACCGCGCCGGATGAGGCCAGGCTCGCCGCGCTCCGCGACAACCCGCTCGTTCAGTTTGCGCTTCTCGATGCGTTGGCGAATGTCTATTGTCCGGCCTGCAAGCTTTGGAATACCGGCCACGGGGCGACCATGATGCGCGAGGCGGTCAGTCTGATGGGTGGCTACGGGGTCACGGAGGATTGCCCGGGGTTCCTCGGCCACAAATGGATGGACGCCCAGCTCGAGGCGACCTACGAAGGCCCCGAGGCGGTCCAGCGCCGCCAGATGTCGCTCACGATGACGAACCCGGTCTTCCTGGCCCAGTTCGAAAACTGGATCAAGGATCTCCGCGTCCAGGCATCCGGCCAGCCGGAATCCGGCGCGTGCCTGCTTGCCTCGGCCATGCAGCTCTGGCTCTGGACGCTGCGGCACCTGCAATCCGCCACCGATGCCAACGGGCAGAAACTTTATCAGAGCAACCGGCAGGGGGTCACCTTCCCGCTGGCCGACGCGCTTTGCTGGCTGCTCGCCTCGCGGCAGCAGATCCTCGACGTGATCAACCTCGAAGCATCCGCAGAGGCCAACCCGTCGGTCGCGGAGGAGCTGCCCGGCGTTTTGACGTTTCTCACCTCGCTGTGTCATGTGCAGGCCGCCCGGGCGGCCGGCGAGGTCTCGCGGATCTGCGCCGACCTCGTCTTCGGTTACAACCCACATCCCGAATGGACGGAAGAAGCGTGCGCGGCCTGCTACGGGGCCTCCGAGCTCGACGAGCTCGAGGGCGTCATCCCCGGCATCGCCGGCGCCGCGCGCGGAACCGGGACCGTCCGTGAGGACTCGCAGAAGCATCCCGCCAAAGCCGGTCCATGCCCGGAGGTGTCGGCCTTGCAGCCGTTCCTCCGCCTGAGCGGCAAACTGAACAGTTGCCTCACCGGATCACGCCTCGCCAAAGACCGCGCGGCGGTCGCCCTCTCGCAGGTCATGATCCCGGAGGCGCTCGACTACCCGCAGTGACCAACGTGGAAAATCCCGGAATCGAGCGCCCCCGCATGGAGGCCGACATCGTCTGCGTCGGGTTCGGCCCGGCGGCCGGCGGGTTTTTGACGACCCTCTCGCGCGCGATCATGAACGAGGATGGATCGGCGGCGATTGAAAGCCCGGCGGCTCCGGGGTTGCCTCTCCAGGTCCTCTGCTACGAACGTGCGGACGACCTCGGCTTCGGGGTTTCGGGCGTGGTCACGCGCGCGCGCGGGCTCCGCGAAAGCTTTCCGGATCTCGGCTCCGAGCAGATTCCCATGGCGGCTCCGGTGGCCGACGAAAAAATCCTTTACCTGCTCGACCCGGTCGGGGCCAGTCGGCGGCCCGCGCTCATGCGGGTTGCCGATGTTGCGATCCGCGCCGCCGGAGGAATTTTCGGGGTCAGGGACGACTCGATGGAACTCCCGTGGACGCCGGATTTTCTCGACAAGCACGGCGGGCTCGTCCTCTCGATGGGGCAGTTCAACCAATGGGTCGGCCAGCAGGTGATGGGCTCGGGTGCCGCGCAGATCTGGCCGGGGAGCCCGGTGGGGGAAGCGATCGTCGAGGATGGCGGGGTGGCCGGAATCCGGCTCGTCGACCAGGGGGTCACGAAGGAGGGAAAACCCGCCGACGGGTTTCTGCCCGGCATGGAAGTGCGGGCGGCATTGACCGTTGTGGCGGACGGGCCGGTCGGCCCGATCGGTCGGCAGCTCGACAGGGCGTTCGGCATCCCCGAAGGCCACCAGGCGCACGACTGGGCACTCGGCATGAAGTTTGTCGTCGACCTGCCGGAGTCGTGCGAGCTCAATCCCGGCACCGTCCTCCATACGCTCGGCTACCCGGAGCCGGAGATCTTCGGGTTTTTCTACGTCCACCCGAACCGCGTGGCCTCGATGGGGATTTTCGTGCCATCGTGGTTCGACAACCCCGCGCGCACCGCCTACCGCTACCTCCAGCATTGGATGCTCCATCCCGCGATCTGGCGTCATGTCAAAGGCGGGCGCCTCCGCTCCTGGGGAGCCAAGACGCTCCAGGAATCCGGACGCCGCAGCGAGCCCCGGCTGGTCGGCAATGGCTACGCGCGCATCGGCGAAGGCAGCGGCAGCACGAACGTCCTCACAAATTCCGGGGTCGATGAGGCATGGACAACCGGAGTGATGCTCGCCGAGGGCGTCCTCGAAATCCTCAAAAACAAACAACCCTTCACGGCAAAAAACCTCGACGCCGCCTACGTCGACCGCCGACGCAAAAGCTGGGTGGAAAAGGAGGGCCTCGTCGCCGGGCGCGCCCGCGACGGATTCCAACGCGGCATCATCCCCGGCATGATCGGGATGATGGTCGCCGGCCTCACCAAGGGGTTGGTCGCCATGCCGGGAAAGCCGATGCCCCCGCACCGCCGCGTGCCGACTTTGGAAGAATATTATCGCGGGCGGATCACTCCCGAAGAAATCCAAGCCATCCGCAAGGAATCCGATGCCAGCGGGACCTCCGTCCACGCCGCCCTGATGGAACGTGCGGGCTGGCCGGCCATCCCGTTCGACGGTGAACTTCTCGTCTCGCATCAGGATGCCCTGCTCATCGGCGGAAAAGTCCAGGCCCCGGCCGGATACGCCGACCATGTCGGGTTCCTGTATCCGAGCGACTGCGAATCCTGTGGGAGTAAAATCTGTGTCGGGATGTGCTCGGGGCAGGCGATTTATCCCGGCGGGGATGGGCGGCCCGCGTTCGACCGCGAGAAGTGCGTCCATTGCGGCGCGTGCCTGTGGAATTGCGCCAGGGGAAACCCGGAGGATCCCGGGCGCGGGCTCATCGAATTTCATGCCGGTGCGGGTGGTCTGCACTCGGCCGAAAACTAAAACTATGCCTGAATATCAAATCGTCGTTTGCGGGAGCGTTGTCCCCGATCCTCTCCAGACCTTGGAGCCGGTCTCCGGCCCCGCCGGTCCGGCCCTGAAAAATGAAATGATGCTTCCCGCCTGGCTCGATCCCTGGGCGGGGCACGCGCTTTACGAGGCGGCCAACCTCGCCGCAAAGAATCCCGGCAGCAAAGTCTGGCTCGTCGCGCTGGGACCCAAGGCCAAACTCCAGCAGTCGATGATGACGCTGGCCCAGAAGGTGCCGTTCGAACTGGTCGCGCTCGACGGCTCGGCGAGCGGGTTCACCGATGCTGCCGAGACGGCCGCCGCGCTTGCTGGAGCGATCCAGGCCATTCCGGGCTTCGACCGTTCAAAGCTTCTTGTTTTCGGCGGATGGGAGTCCGCTTCGCGCGGGGCCGGGGCAACGATGCAGATCGTGGGCGAGATCCTGGGCATCACCGACCAGTTCCAGGGAGTGGACGGGATCGAAGCCGACGGTCGACTCAGAATCCTCGAGCGCATCGAGGGTGGCCGCCACCAGGTCTCGGTCTGCGAAGCGCCTCCGGCCCTGCTCGGATGGGCGACGGGAAATCTTCCCGAGCCCCGCAACAACCCGCAGGTCGGCATGGCGAACATGCGAACGATCATGCCGGTGCTCCAAAAAGCGAAGCCCGCGAAAATCGGAGCGGAGGGTGTGACATTCCATTCCGTTTCACTGCCGAAGCAATCCCGCGACACCAAAGTCGTCAAGGACCTGCCGACGGAGCAGATCGCCGCCGAAATCGCAGGCTGGATCACCAACAAATAATATGGAAACCATCCTTTTTCTCTCGCCGACCGAAGCCGGATCCCCGCTGCCGAAAAATGCCCTCGAGGCCCTGGCTGCCACGAAACAACTCGCCGACTCGCTGGGAACGACATTTTCCGTCGGGCTCTGGGGCGATGCGCCCAAGGCGGATGACATCGCCTCCTGCGGTGCCGCCAGGTTCTTTGCCGTGACCGGAGCGGAATTTGCGCAGCCGCGGTATGCGACCGATGCCGCCGCCGCCGAGGCGCTCTGCCGCGCCGCGAACGCCACGATCGTCATCGGGCCTGCGGGCTCGCGGTGGAACAGGGTTTTGGCCGGCGTGGCCCACCGTCTCGGCGGTCGCGCCGACAGCCATGTCACCGGGCTTTCGGCGTCCGACGGTTCGCCGAGGATTGCGCGCTGGTATTACCGCCAGCGGATGGAAGGCATCCTGAGCCGGACCCAGCGACCCTGGGTGCTGGCGGTCGAGAGCGGGATCGTTCCCGCATGGCACGGAGAACCGGGCACGGCGGTCGTGGAGGCCGTGTCCTGCACCCCGCCCGCCCCTCGCTCGAAAGTGACCGGCATCGAATCTCCCGCCGCCGACCAGCAAACGATCCGCCCGGATGCCGATCTGCTTTTCGTAACCGGGGCGGGCTGGACGAAAAAGCAGCCCGACGGACAGGTGAAGACAGCGGAAGCGGAAAAACTGATCCTCGCGTTCCTCCGCCTCTCCCGCGCCTCGCTCGGCAGCACGAAATCGCTCGTGGACCTGGGCGGCGAAGGCCATGCGACGCTCCCCTTCCTCACCCACATGAACCAGGTCGGCCAGACCGGCTCAACCCCCCGCCACGCGAAGGGTCTCTCAACCTGCTGCCACGGCGAGGAACCCCACACGGTCGGATGGAGGTTCGTCGGCGAACGCCGCGCGATCAGCCTCGACCCGAACTGCGGGTGGGCCCGCGGCAAGGCCGACGTCCTCTACGTCGCCGACGCTTTCGCCGTCATGGAAAAAGTGAACGGGCTCCTCGCGCGAAAAGCCGGGGGCTGAATCGCCCGAAGCACCTGCGCCATCTCATCCCCTTCCATCGCCGTTTCCGGGATTATTCCTCGCGGCGTTCCTCGGCGCGGTCTTCGAATCGCGTGTAGTCTTCGAGAAATGTCAGCGGGACATCTCCGGTCGGGCCGTTGCGCTGTTTGGCGATGATGAGCGTCGCCTTGCCTTCCGCCTCCTTCCGGGCCTCATCATCCTCCGCGTAATATTTTTCGCGGACGAGGAGGGCGACGACATCCGCATCCTGCTCGATGCTTCCGGATTCACGCAGGTCGCTGAGCCGCGGGCGGCCTTTGCTGTCGCCCGTGCGCGATTCGGGATTCCGGTTCAACTGCGCGAGGACGATCACCGGGATTTTCAGCTCTTTGGCGAGGGCTTTGACGCCCGAGGAAATTTCCGCGATTTCGATCTGGCGGTTTTCCTGGGCGCGCCGCGTATTCGAGCGCAGGAGCTGGAGGTAGTCGATCACGACAAGCTTGATGTCTTCCCGGTTGTGCAGGCGGCGGGCTTTGGCGCGCAACTCCAGGATGCTGAGCCCGGGCGTATCGTCCACGAACATCTTCGCCTTCGAGAGCAGGCCGGCCGCCGAACTGATGCTCCCGAGCTCCTGCTTGCCGATAAACCCGTCCCGGAGTTTCTTGGAATCCACGCGGGCACGGGAGCAAAGCAGGCGCTGCACGAGCTGCGGGGAACTCATTTCCAGGCTGAAGACCGCCACGGGCTTTCCTGCATCCAGCGCCACGTGCTCCGCAATGTTCATGGCCAAGGCGGTCTTGCCCATCGACGGGCGCGCGGCGATGACGAACATTTCCCCCGCGTGCAGGCCGCTCGTCATGTTGTCCAGCACGTGAAATCCGGTGGAGAGCCCGGTGATGCCGCCTTTGTTGGCGACGAGCTGCTCGATGCTGGTGATCGCGTCGTTCACCATTTCCTTCATCGTCGGGATGGATGCGCTGACCCGCTCCTCGCCGATCTCGAGAATTTTTTGCTCGACCTCATCGACCAGGAGTTTCACGTCCCCCTGCTCGTCGTAGGACCGCGCGGCGTATTCCGTGCAGACGGTGATCACTTTCCGCAGCAGGTATTTTTCGCGGAGGATTTCGCGGTAATAGTCGGCGTTTGCCGCCGTGGGAACGAAGGTCAGAAGGTCGGTCACGACCGAGGCCCCCCCCACCTCGTCGAGCAGCCTCCGATCTTCGAGGTGCTGCGTGACGGAGATCAGGTCGATCGGCTTTCCGGCATTCCGCATCTCCACCAAAAGCTCGTAAACCTTCTGGTGCGCGGGCAGATGAAAGTGCCCGGCATCAATCTGGGAAATCGAGTCGTCAAGGACAGTCGACGAAAGCAGGACCGACCCCAGGAGCCCTTTCTCCGCATCGAGGCTCTGCGGGAGAGCCCTGTGAACATCCGGCAAATAACCCGCCGGTTTTTGTGAGTAATCCCCCCTTTTCCCCCGGGCTTTTCCTGCCGGAGCCCCGTTCCCAGAAACGGGGCTCTCCTCAGGGTGACCAGGAGATCCGGCGGCCATTCAGGTCAGGATTTTGCGGAAACTTTGCGGCGCGATTTTTTCTCGTTCTCGGGATCGGCTTCCTCGGCCTTCTCCACGACGACAGGGGCGGAGACCTTGATATGCAGCGTGGCGGTGACATCGGGGTGAAGCTTCACGCCGATCTCGTGGTCGCCGGTTTCCTTGATCGCCTTGTCGAGGACGATCGCGTGCTTCGGAAGATCTTCAAGCTTCAACTCCGAGGCAACCCGGTCGTGGATGTCTTTGGCCGTGACCGAGCCGAAGGCCTTGCCGGTTCCGCCGGTTTCCAAAACGAACGAAATTTTGAGTTTGTTGATTTTGCCTGCGATCTCCTCGGCCGCGTTGACCTCGCGCCCCTCGCGTTCGGCGCGTTTGGCTTTCAGGTGGTTGATCTGCCGCAACGAGCTCTTCGTGACTTCGAGGCCCTTGCCCTGTGGAAGAAGAAAATTCCGGGCATATCCGCGGCGGACTTTGACAATATCGGCCTCCGCGCCGAGCGACGGGATGTTGGCGGTGAGAATAATTTCGGTGTGTGCCATAGGATTAGAGATTCGGCGGGAGGGAGAAACTACCAGCTTGCCGGAGGGTGTCAATCCCGCTGATGTTGAAAAGCACGCTCATTTTTTGTCCCGAGAAATCATCGCTCCCGTCCTCTCAACAGGACGCATAGTCGGGCACGAACATCCTTTCCGCGACATGTTGCTCCAGGTCGTCCGGACGGGGGATTTTCGCATGGCCCAAGGCGTAGGCACGCTCCGCGACGGATTTGGCGATTTTCAACGAGACGGACCGGATGCGCGTCAACGAAGGGTAAACGCTCCCCCGCGCCAAGTCCTCCGGCGTCACCTCCCCGGCAAGAGTTCGTGCCGCCCCCAGGAACATGGAGTCGTCCACCCGCGAAGCCGCACAGCTCAGGGCCCCGAGACCCACGCCGGGAAAAATATACACGTTGTTCCCCTGTCCCGGATGCATGGTCCGGCCCTGGGATTCGACCGGCTTGAAAGGGCTTCCGCTGGCGAATATGGCGCTTCCGCCGGTGTGGGCATATGCTTCCTCCGCCGTGCACTCGGCTTTCGAGGTGGGATTTGAAAGCGCAAAGACAACAGGCCTCTCGTTGATCGCGGACATGGAACGCAAAACCTCCGGCGTAAATGACCGGCCCACACCGGAAACCCCGATCAGCGCGGTCGGGCGGATTTTTTCAACGGCCTCGGCAAGGGAGGTGACGTGCTCCGCCTCGTGTGCGAACGGGATCTTGTGCCCCGGCAACCTGTCCCCGCGGTTTTTGACCAGCAGCCCTTTGGAATCCACAAACCAGCAGCGCCGCCTGGCTTCCGCCTCGCCGACTCCTTCCTCGCGCAAGGCGCTGACAAACAGCTCGCCAATCCCGGTTCCGGCCTCCCCGGCCCCCAGGAAGACAACCCTCTGATCGCGGAGCGGTATGCCGGTTTCTTTTGTGGCGGCGATCAGCCCCGCCAGCGCGACAGCCGCCGTTCCCTGAATGTCATCATTGAAGCAGCAAATGCGGTCGCGCCACTTCCCCAGAAGATCGAAGGCGTTGTGATTTCCGAAATCCTCGAACTGGATCAGACTTTCGGGGAACACCTTCTGGGTGGCTGCGACAAACTCGCTCAGAAACCCATCGTATTCAACGCCCTGCGCCCTCTTGCGGGACAGGCCGATGTAAAACGGGTCCTCCAGAAGGCTTTCGTTGTTGGTCCCCACATCGAGCGTGATCGGGAGGCAGTAATACGGATGCAGGCCCGCGCAGGCGGTGTAAAGCGCGAGCTTTCCGATGGGGATTCCCATCCCGAGAGCCCCCAGATCCCCCAGGCCGAGAATCCGTTCCCCGTCGGTGACGACGATCAGCCTGACTCCTTGGTTCGGCCAGTGCCGAAGCAGGCTCTCGACATTTCCCCGGTCCTCGATGCTGATCCAAAGCCCCCGGGGACTCCGGAAAATGCCCCCGTATTCCAAACACGCCTGCCCGACGGTCGGCGTGTAGATGATCGGCATCGTCTCCTCCAGATGGTCCAGCAGAAGCCGGAAAAACAGCGTCTCGTTCCGCTGCTGGAGCGCCGTCAGAAAGATATACTTCTCGAGATCGGATTCCTTTCTGCGCAACTGCCCCAACGCCCGTTCCACCTGCTGCGACATGGTAAAAATCCGCGGGGGCAGCAGTCCCCGCAGCCCGAGCGCATCACGCTCAGCTATGCTGAACGCCGTGCCTTTGTTGCGCAGGGAATCCTTCAGCAAAGGGAGTCCGGTGGGAAAATTAAACCCGCCATGGGGTTCGATATCTGGAAATTTGGATGGCATACCCCCCCCATCAAGCCACCGGGACGATTGCATGTAAACAGCGTTTGCCGGAAATTGGCGGAACCATTGACTCGGAGCATGAACCCGATCCGCCCCCCGCAGGTGTTCCCGGAAAAACATGGCGTTTTCCCTCAAGGTCGTTTCAGCGCGATTTCACCCTCCGTTTTTCCGGCTTCCAGATTTTTTTCGGCATCAATATTTTTTATCATTTTCTGTTGACGGCATGGAATGCTGATCACAAAAGGATTCCAGGACGTTTCGTTTCGAAGATTTCCTGTTCCAAGCAGGGGGCAGGAAATTTTTTTTAAAAACCCATTGACGTTTTTGAGGGATGTATTATTCTGACAATCCCGCTAGCGAAAGGGCTGACGGGAAATTGATCTCCCGAGGGTGACCTCGACACGTCGAACCAGCGGATAAACATCCCTGCGGGACGCGTCACCAAACGGGTTTGCTTTTTGATAGTCTGATTCGAATTTTCGCCGGTCATCGGCAAAATTCAGAACGCAAACACAAATAGACAATCAGCAATATGCTGAATTGTGCGTTTCCGTCGGTTTTGTAATTTTAAATTTGACGGCCCAAATAGTGGCCGGGTCTCACCCGGCAATATATGGATAGTCAGGAAATTTCCACCAGCAATGGTGGGCAAACTTTTCACGGAGAGTTTGATTCTGGCTCAGAACGAACGCTGGCGGCGTGGATAAGACATGCAAGTCGAACGGGA
>JBAYTU010000082.1:0-15393 GCA_041675465.1 Terrimicrobiaceae bacterium
GCGGTGGAAATCTTCTCGCGTTCGCTCATCGCCATGCTGCGGCGCTCCTTGCCCCAGCGGACTTTGTCGCGGGCCTCCTCGAGCTCGTGCTGGCCGATGGACTTCATCCCTTTCCGGGCGGCAAGAAGCGCGGCTTCGTTGATCACGTTCGCGAGCTCGGCTCCGGAGTAGCCAGGGGTGCCACGGGCGAGGATGGCCAGGTTGACCGCCTCGCCGAGCTTCACTTTTTTGGCGTGGACCTTGAGGATTTCCTCGCGGCCCTTCACGTCGGGCAGGCTCACGGTCACCTGGCGGTCGAAGCGCCCGGGGCGGAGCAAAGCGGGATCGAGGACGTCCGGGCGGTTGGTCGCGGCGATGATGATGACGCCGTCCTGCGTGTCGAACCCGTCCATCTCGACGAGCAGTTGATTGAGCGTCTGCTCGCGCTCGTCGTGCCCGCCGCCGAGGCCGTGGCCGCGGTGGCGTCCGACCGCGTCGATCTCGTCGATGAACATCAGGCACGGGGCGGATTTTTTCCCCTGCTCGAACATGTCGCGGACGCGGGAGGCTCCGACGCCGACGAACATTTCGACAAAATCCGAGCCGCTGATCGAGAAGAAGGGGACGTCCGCTTCGCCGGCGATGGCGCGTGCGAGCAGGGTTTTTCCCGTGCCCGGCGAGCCCACCATGAGGATGCCTTTGGGGATGCGCCCGCCGAGTTTTTGAAACCGCTTGGGGTCCTTGAGGAACTCGACGAGTTCCTGAACCTCGTCCTTGGCCTCTTCGACTCCGGCCACGTCCTTGAAGGTGATGCGGTTTTTTTCCTTCGACATCATCCGGGCCTTGGACTTGCCGAAGTTGAGCGCCCCCTTGCCGGCCATCTTGATCTGGGAGCGGAAAAAGAAATAGAGGATGACCAGGAAGAGGAGGATGGGCAGGAAGCTGACGACTGCGGAAGCGAGGTAGTCGGATTTGGGGACGATCGACGGGGTGATCCCCGCGTCGGCGAGCGTCTTCTGGATGTCGGAACCGTTGAACGATGTGAAAATGGGCGTGCGGAAGGGGACGGCGGTTTCCTCGCCCGTCGTCTTCGACTTCTGCTTGACCTTGCCTTCGAGATACTGGGTGTTCCGGCCCTCTTCGACGACGAGCTCCAGCGGGGAGTCGGGCGTGTTCACGATTTTTCCCGCTTTGACGAGCTCGAGGAACTTGGGATATGTGATCGGTTCCGGCTGCGCGAAATTGTTCCCCCGGAAAAGAAATGCGCCGCCGATGAGCGCGAGGGCGACGGCAAAGAGCAAGAGCCCTCTCCAATTCATTTGAGGATCGTTGCCCCCGCCCGGACGCTGACGGCTATCATTCGGCGGTTTCTGATTTTCTTCTGACATTCCTGCTAGTTTCCCTTATCACAGCTTCTTGGCAAATGCAAAAAGCAGAAGACGAGAAAGAGGTGGGGCGCGGGAAGTCGCTGGTGGTTTCGATCCACGACGTGTGCCCGGCCACACGGCAGCGCGCGGAACAGATTTTGGGCGACCTGAAGAAGGTGGGCGTTCCCGGCTGTTCCCTGCTCGTTGTTCCCGACCACCATCATCGTGGGCTGGTGAGTGAAAACGCCGCTTTTGCGCGGTGGCTCAGGGGTGCGTGGACAGAAGGGAACGAGGCGGTGCTGCACGGGTATTATCACCTCAGGAAAAACCGGGCCACCGACGGTCCGGTGACGCGCCTGATCACGCGTTCCTACACGGCGGGCGAAGGCGAATTCCTCGATCTCGAAAAACCGGTGGCCCGGCAATTCCTCGACCGCGGCAGGGCCGCCGTGGAGGCCTGCGGGGTGAGGGTCAGCGGGTTCATTGCCCCGGCATGGCTCCTGGGGGCCGAGGCCGAGGCCGCCGTCCGAGAGGCCGGATTCCGATACACGACCAGAATCGCGTCCGTGAAAGATCTCGTGACGGGAACCGTGCACGGGAGCCGGAGCCAGGTCTGGAGTGTCCGAGCGGGCTGGCGCCGGGCGTGCAGCCTGGCGTGGAATGCCTTCCTGTTCCAAAAAGCTCCCGATGCCCCGCTCGCACGGATTGGGATCCATCCGCCGGATTGGGACCATCCCCGGATCCGGAAGCAAATCTTGGAGATCGTCGGCAAGGCGGTTGCAACACGAAAACCGATGACCTACGAGGGCTGGATCGAGGGGATGCGGGACCAAAAATGACTGCGGGACGAGGAGATCTGTTCAGCGAAGTGGCTCTTCCGCCGGTCCTTCAGGAACTTGCCTGAGAGGAAGGCCAGGGTGAAAATGTAGTGCCAACGTTTTTTTGTGCCACTTAACCTGTTGATGATCAACTTCTCCGTTTTTTTTCAAAGTGTCGAAGGCGGGCCTGAAATCCGCTTGCGCTTTCGGTAGAGCGTGGCCGGATCGACGTCGAGGATTTTGGCGGCTTCTTCGAGGGTGCTGGTATCGGCCACGAGCCGACGGATGTGTTCGGCTTCGATTTGTTCGAAAGTAAACCGGCCGCCGAGCCGGACTTCCGTGGCCGGTTGAATGCTGTCCGACAAATCCCCCGCCTCGATCACCTCGCCATCGGAAAGAATGACCGCCCGCTCGATCACGTTGCGGAGTTCACGCAGGTTTCCGGGCCAGCCATAAGTCCGCATGGCGGCCAGGGCACCGGGGGAAAATGACCGCGCCCTTTTTCCCGCATGGGAGGCGATGAAGTGGAGATGGAGGAGGGCGAGACGGTTGATGTCCTGCACCCGTTCGCGCAAGGCGGGAAGGGGCAGCGAAATCACGTTGAGGCGGTAATACAAATCCTCGCGAAACTTCCCCTCCTGAACTGCGGCGGAAAGATTTCGATTGGTTGCGGAAATGACCCGCACGTTGGCGCGGCGGGGTTTGGTTTCGCCGACCCGCTCGTATTCCCGTTCCTGAAGAAGCCGGAGGAGCTTGGCCTGGATTTCCACAGGCAGGTCGCCGATTTCATCGAGGAACAAGGTGCCGCCATCCGCTGCGGCAACTTTGCCATTCGTATCGGCATGCGCGCCGGTGAAGGCACCTCTGGCATGACCAAAGAGCTCGCTCTCCAGAAGTTCACGCGAAAGGCTGGGACAGCTCACGGTCACGAATGCCCCGGCGCGGCGCGGACTGCGCTGGTGGACAGCCCTGGCCAACAGGCTTTTCCCCGTTCCGCTCTCACCCAAAAGAAGGACCGTCGCATCGCTGTTGGCGGCCTTGAAAGCGACATCGAGAACCCTCCGCATGGTTTCGCTTTCCGTCTCCAGGTCGGGGTCCGGCCCTTCCGTCGCAACCCGCGATTCCAATTCCGCCACGCGGTTTTCCAGTCTTCGCGTCCGTTCGACATGCGCCAGCGCCTGCCGGATTTGATCCGGCGTGAACGGCTTGGGGAGATAGTCGAAAGCCCCGCGCCGCATGGCCTCGACGGCGGTATCGATGGAGGCGAAGGCCGTGAACATGATCACTGCGGTCCGGGGCGACACGCGCAGGATTTCATGAAGAACGTCGAGGCCGCTTTCCTGGCTGAGCTTCAAATCGAGAAACGCGACATCATAACTGTCCGCCCTCAATTCCTCGATGGCCATGACTCCGTTCCGGGCGGCCCGGCATTCATGGCCCATCGACTCCAACGCCAGCATCATCGTCCGCTGGATGTTCTTTTCGTCATCAACAACAAGAATGCGCATGGAGCATGCCTTTGGATTTTATTCAGCAGCAGAGTGGAGGAGTGATGCTGTTACCGGATTGCCAGGAAGGCAAGCATTCTGCCGGTCCGGCCTTTTTCCATGCGGTAGGAGTAATACGAGTCCGGGTTGGAGGCGGTGCAGATGCCGCAGTCACGGACTTCGCCGATCCCAAGATCCGTGAGTTGTCGGACAATATCGGAGGCAAAGTCGACTTCGTAATATGGCGGACGGATGCAGGGAGAGATCTGGGCGACGAGATCGGATGGCAGGCCCCCGGTTGCGGCGCAGAGGGCTTTTGCGGCGGACATGACGATCCCGAGTTCCGTGCCCTTTTTCCCGGAATGCACGAGGGCGATGCCGCGGGCGTGGCGGTCGGCGAGAAAGACGGCGGCGCAGTCGGCGACATAAATGCCGAGGCAGATGCCCGGAATGGTCGTGAGGAGCCCGTCGGCGTTTGGGATGGGGAAACGGGAATCGCCGGAGACTTCGGCCACCCGATCGCCGTGGACCTGCTCTGCCGTGGCGAAGGTCATGGCCCCCAAACCGGCGTCGGATCTTGCCTGGAGATGGTCAAGGGACAGGGCGGCGAGTGCTTTGTCCCTCTCGACGCAAACATCCAGGCCGCGGACCCGGCGGGTGAAGGCGGCGCGGATTCCGGGAATCGCATCGAAAGCGGGAAATGATTCCTGAAGCATGGCTTGTGACATCCTGCGCATGTCTGAATTGCACAGGTCAAATCGACGGACGTCTCGGCGAGGCGTCCCTACCGGGCACTCGGCAGGGCGGGGGTGTCGAACCCGCTGTGATGGTTCCCCCGTTCGACCATGCGTTTGGTTTGAAAAATGTGCATTGGCGGGATGCCCCGTTGATCACCGATGGAACGTCTGAGTTCTTATGAGCGTCTTATGAGCGTCAAGGATGGTTGGAATTCTTCTTCGGAGTCGGCTTCGGGCTGGGTTTCGGTGCGGGGGTGGGCTTGGGTGCTTTCTTGGAGGTTTTCTCCGGCTTGGCTGCGGGGTCGAGGATCGGCTTGATCGGATCCGCCGACCGGAGGGCTCTCGGCAGCGGCGGCTGCGGTCTTCCGGGCTCGTTCAGCTTGGTGAATTGTTTCGCCTGCGAGCGGGTGAGCGGATCGTCGAAGCTGTCCTGATATTGGGTGTCGAGCGACAGGGCCTGGTCATATTGGGCGAGCGCGGCGATGTAGTCGTAGCGGGCCTGGAGGACGAATGTTTGGGATTGCAGGAGGGACACCTGGGCGTTCAGGACGTCGAGTTGGGTCCCGGCACCGGCATCGAGGCGTTCCTGGGCGAGACGGAGGGCTTCCATGCCTTGGACGACACTGGCTTCCTGGCTGTCGATCGTCTCCTTGGCCTGCTGGAGATTCGAGATCGCCTGCTGGACATCGAGGATGATTTGGCGGACCGAGTTGTCGTAGTTGATGCTGGCCTGCTGGAGCTGGGCCTTCGCCTGCTGGACTTTTCCGACGGTCGCGAGACCGTCCCAGATCGCCCACGTGCCGGTGGCGCCGAAGAACCAGTCGTCGATGGAATCGCTGAGGTTCAACGAGGATTGGTTGTTGGTGAGTTCCCGTCCGGCCGTGGCGCTGATGCTCGGCAGAAAGCCGGCGAACTGGGCGTTCACGTTGGCGGCCTGCGAGAGGATCAACTGCCTCTGGGCTTTGAGGGACGGGTTGCGCGCGACCGCCACCCGGATCGACTGGTCGGTGTCGATTTTCCGCGGGTTGTAGGCGAGCTGTCCCACGATGTTGAACGGGACCTCGCTCGGATGGCCGCGCGGGTAATCCATGCCCAGCAGCTTCACGAGCGTGTAGAGCGAAATGCGGTAGGCGTTTTGGGCCTGGATGAGCGGCGGCTTGGCGTTTGCCAGGGCGACTTCCGCCTGGAGGACGTTGAAACGCGGGACGGTGCCGGCCTCGTAGCGGTTCTGCTGGTCCTTGAGCTGTTGCTGGAGGAGCGTGACCGATTGTTCCTGGGCGACGATGAGTGCGCGGTTGAGAACGACCTGGAAAAAGTTCGTCTTTACCTGGGCGATGATGGAGTCGATCGTGGCCCGCATGGAGAAGAAGGCACTGGTCTCCCCGGCGATCGCGGAACGTATCCCCGAGACCACCGCGCCGCCGTCGTAGATCAACTGGGAGGCGGTGAGCTGGATGTTCCATGTTTTGTTTTGGATCTCCCCCCCTCCGGTCTGGAGAACGATGGGGTTTCCGTTGGGATTCGGGATGGTCAACGTGCCTCCGCCTCCGCGTCCGTTTGCGGCGAGTTCCATGCCCTGCTGGTTGTAGGCCGAAGAGAGACCGAGCTGGGGGATGGCCTGGGCGCGCACGGTGACCACCTGGCCCTGTGTGAAGCGGATCTGCTGGGCGGCATTGAGGATCGTGGGATTTTGCCTGAGGGCGATCCTTTCCGCGTCTTCCAAGGTCATGTCCGCAACGGCGGGATTCCGCTGTTGGGCGATGAGTGTGTCGAGGGCTTTGAGAAAGTCCGCCTGGGCCATTTTTTGTTTCATGGCCATGTTCTCGCTTTCCTTGAGCTTGTCGGTTTCCTGGCCGCGCTCAAGCGGTTCGGCCATCTGGGGCGGGGTCGGCAGGTTGAGTTCCTCGGAGAGCGTTTGGGCATCCGGGAGGGGAACGGGGGTTGGCATGGGAGGCAGCGGCAACGGCATGCTTCCATCCGGCATGGGAGTCGGGCTGGCGGCGGGTGAGGAGGAAGATTGCGGCTGAGCCTCGAGAAGCGGGACGGGTGTCGGCATGACCGGCAGCGGCAACGGCATGGTCCCGTCGGGAAGAGGCGTCGGGCTGGCGGCGGCTTTTGGAGTTGCGGCGGGCTTGGGGGTCGATCCTTTGCGCGGGGTGGGAGAGGAAGTCGCGTCGGGCATCGGGGGCAGGGTGCCGGGGGCCGGAAAAGGTGCCAGGGTGGGCAACGGGGCAGGAGTGCCGATGGGGGAGATCGAGGGGAGCGCTCCGGGCGTGGGGAACCCCGACAGCGCATTCGTCTGGCCGTTCACCAAGACGATCGAAGCAAGAAAAATCCCGCAGGCGGCAAACAGTGATCTCAGTGGTGGCATGTGATGTGCGCGTGAATTTTTTCGTAAATGTGGAGCCAGGCCGTCTGCTCCTCCGGTTCGAGGATTCCAGTGACCAATGAAAGCTTCGCGATGATATCCTGGCGGATTCTCCCGACCAGCGCCACGCCTTTTGTCGTGATCCGGACGAGAACCTTCCGGCGGTCGTCGGAAGCGTGTGTGCGCTGGACATACCCGAGGTTCTCGAGACGGTCGACGAGTCCGGTCGCGGCTGCGGTCGTGTGCGTCATTTTATCCGCGATCTCGGTCATGGAAAGCGATTCGCTGGAGGAAATGTGACCGAGGAGAAAATACTGGGGAAACGAGACCTGCCCGCGCGAAAGCTCCTCGGACAGATGCTGCACAAAGCAGCGCTGCATCATCATGATGATGTCGGCCAGGCGTTCGATTTCCGAGTGTGAGAGACCAGCCAATTGCGGGTTCATTAGTTAAGGATATTGACTATTAATTCCGCTGAATAAAATGTCAATAATCGTATTCACGTTCCATGTCGGCGACGCGAACGGTTCATCAGTTGAGTCGCGCCGACCCCACCGGAGTGCGACTTTGTTCCGGCTCCGACAGTTCAACCGGCTGGTGGGGTTGCCGTGGGGGAGGGAGACGCGCCCGGGGAGGGCGATGCGGTTGGCTGGGGAACCACGCCGCGGTTTGCGAGAACCTCGGTCAGAAGATTGATCGTGGTCGAAGCGTCCAGGCGCTTGTCGTTCGCCTCCCTTGTCAGCCCCGGTTGGTATTTTGCGGCGACCTTGCTTGTGCCGGCGAAACCGAACGTGATTGTCGTGATGTTGTTGGTGTCGGTGGAGGAGGATTCCGGAGCCGAGGCGAAGAGATACCCCTGGAGTTTACGGGCGATGCTCAGGCTGTTTCCGTCCCCGATTTCGACATTGTCGCCGGTTTTTCCGAGGACCTGAAATGCCAGCGTGTCGGCGGTTGCGCCGGAACCGGATGCCGAATTGATGACGGCGTATTCCTGGTTCCCGCCCTCGCTCACCATTTCCATGTAGGTGCCGGACAAAACTCCCGTCGTATAATAGAGGAGGTCGGTGACCGGGTCGGTCTGGGTGACGATCGAGGAGACGGCATTCGAGTCGGCATCCACGACCAGGTAGCCTCCCTGGAGAAAGGAGTAGTTTACGCTGGGTCCGGTGGTGTTGAACGAGAGGTCGTAGATCAGCACTTCGGCGCGGGCCGCAAGGATCGGAAAAGCCGCCGACATGGCCAGGCACAGGAGCTTTTTCATGACGGGAAAGATACTCGAATCCCCCTTCACTGTCCATGCTTCTCTTGAGCGGGTCGCGACCCGAAAAGCTCGCTTTCCGAGTAGGGCGTCGTCCGCGGCTCCCCGGCCAGATACCCCTGGACATAGCCCACGCCCATTTTGGTCAGAAGATCGAAGACCGCCTGCGATTCCACATACTCCGCGACGACGGGGATTTCCAGCGCTGCGGCCAACGCTTGAACCGCCCGGACGACAGCCTGGTTGAAGGGGTCGACGTCGAGGCGGCGAACAAAGGTGCCCTCGACCTTGATCATGTCGATGGGAAGTGACTTGAGGTAATTCAACGACGACGTCCCGGAGCCGAAATCATCCAGGGCGAACCGGAACCCGCGCTTGCGCAGGGAGGCCATGACCGATTGCGCCTGGGGAAGATTCGAAATCACCTCGCTCTCGGTGAGTTCGAAAATGATCCGCTCGGGCCCGACGGAATGCCGGGCGAGGGTGGTCTCCACGAAATCCGTGAAGTCCCCGCTGGCAAACGAGCTTCCGGAGATGTTGATGGAAAGGTGCGCCTCCGCCCTGTCCGACAGGGATTCCACGGAGCGGGCGATGACAAACCGGTCGAGTTTCGCCGTCTGGCCGGACCTCTGGACCGCGCTCATGAACGCAGCCGGATGCACGGGATCGCTGTCCGGGCGGTCCAGAAGGCGGAGCAACACCTCGTGGCACAATATCGTATGGCCGACGGTCGAGACGACCGGCTGGAAATAAATCCCGAGCGTTCCGGCCTTCATCGCATTCTTGATCCGTGACGACCAGTCGTGGTCGGCGACGAGGGCCTCCAAGGCCCCTCCGGTCTCGCTGTAGAGTTCCACGCGGTTCCGCCCCCCGGCTTTGGCGGCGTAGCAGGCGGCATCAGCCACCCCGAGGACATCGGGGGATTCCCTCGACCCATCGATGGGGGCGATCCCTATCGAGGCCCCGACCCGGAATGAGCGCCCCCCTTCGGCAAACACGAGGTTTTCGATGTTCTCGCGCAGGCCCTCCCCGATATTGATCGCGTCCGGGACCGCGCAATCCGGCAGGACGATGACGAATTCATCCCCGCCGAACCGCACCAGAATGTCGTCCGCCCGGACCGTGCTTCGCAGGATGTCCGCAACGGTGAGCAGAAGCCGGTCCCCCGCCTCGTGGCCGAGGGTGTCATTGACGACCTTGAAATTGTCGAGATCGATGTAGAGCAGTGCGCCGGGCCGCCCGTTTCTCGCCTCGACCACCGCGTCCCCCACGGCCAGCGGAAGCCGTCGCCGGTTGAAAAGCTTCGTCAGGGGATCGTGGTCGGCGAGGAATTCCAGGTCGCTCTCGAGCCGCCGACGCTCGGTGATGTCTTTGACTGCGGCTTCGGCGACTGCCAGGCGGACATCCAGAAGCCCCGGATGATACGGCTTCCCGATGTAATCGTCCGCGCCGGCATCGAGGATCTCCTTGAGGTCGTCGGGGCGGTTGTTGCCCGTGCCGACAAGGATGTAGTAGTATTTCCCCTGCGGGTGATCGCGCAGAAGGCGGCTGAAATCCAACCCGTTCATCCCGGGAAGCTGGATATCCAGAACGATGAGCGGAAAAAACGTCCGGCAGAGGTGCTCGCGGGCCTGCTCGGCGGACTCGCAGCCATGGACGTCGTGCCCGCGCGCCCGGATCATCCGTTCGAGGAGGAGCCTGGTCGGGTGGTCGTCCTCGACGACCAGCACTTTGAGCGATGTTCCCGGATGGTCGGCAGGAACAGCCAAATCCAAGGGGTCCGTTGGGGCGGCCGGAGGAATCATCGCCCCCATCATCATTCCCGCGTCCGCAAAAAGCAAGTGCGTTGCCCCCTTGTGGCAAGAAAGCGCATTGAAAATCGCGTGGTGGCCGTTAACTTCCAGCGATGTCACTCGAACGCACCCTGCTGGCCACGCAGGGTTACATTGAGCTGGAAATGCCGGCAGAGGCTCTTGCCGAGCTGGATTCTCTCGGGACGAAAGACCAGCGGCGAGAGGAGGTCCTCCAGCTTCGGCTGTTCGTGCTCATGCGCGGGCGCATGTGGTCACGGGCCTTGGACGTGTGCGAAAAGTTGCGGCGGCTTTTCCCGGAAGGATCGACGGGATACATCCACGGCGCGTTTTGCTTGCACGAGCTCGGGCGCACGGCGGAGGCCCGGGAGATCCTGGTGGGCGGGCCGCCACGCCTGACCCGTGAGGCCACCTACTTCTACAACCTGGGGTGTTACAATGCCGTGCTCGGCGACCTCGAGGAGGCCGTGTCCTCCCTGCGCACGAGTTTTGAAATGGACGGCAAGTTCCGCGAGATCGCAAAATACGACCCCGACCTGAAATCTGTGATCGGGAAGCTGTGATCCCGTGACCGCGCCGCACGTCTCCCGGATCCAAGCGGCTTTCGAAGCGAATTTTTCGGAGGGCCGCGAAACCGGCGCGGCCCTCTCGGTTTGGCGGGATGGGCGGGAAGTCCTCTCGCTCTGCGGAGGGTTCCGCGACGCGGAGCGCCGGATTCCCTGGAGGCAGGACACGCTGGTGCTGATCTGGTCGGCCACCAAGGGCATGGCCTCCGCCTGCGCGCTGCATGCGCTGGACTCCGCAGGGCTCGGGCTGGATGCGCGGGTCGCGGGGTTCTGGCCCGGGTTCGGGCGGGGGGGGAAATCGGGCATCACGGTCGGGCAGGTGCTTTCCCACGGCGCGGGCCTGGGGGCTTTGGACCGGACCGATCTCTCGGTCCTTGACCATGCCGGGGTGGTCGCCGCGATCGAGGAACAGGTCCCGTTCCCGGAGGCGGCAGGCGGCCCCGGCTACGGCCCGCGCACATTCGGGTTTCTCGCCGACGAGATCGTCCGCCGACTGAACGGGGGGATCCCGCTCGGCAGCCACTGGCGCACGCACTTTGCGGAGCCGCTCGGGCTGGATCTCTGGATCGGTCTGCCTGCGGAACTCCACCACCGGGCCGCGTCCGTGCTCCCGGCAAAAGCCGTGTCGTCCGCCCGCGAAGACCCCTTTCTCGAAGCCATGAAAATGCCGGGCTCCCTGACGAAGAAGGCATTCTCCTCGCCGGGAGGTCTCCTCGCGGTCTCCGCCATGAACACGCCCTCCGCGAGATCCGCTTCCATCCCTTCGATGGGAGGGATCGGCACGGCGTCCGCCCTCGCAAAATTTTACGCGATGCTCGCGGGCGGCGGGGTTTGGCGGGGCCGGAGGCTGATCGGGGCGGGCACCCTGGCGTGGATGTCCACCCGCCTGTCGCAGGGATACGATGCGGTGCTCCGTGTCGACACCGCGTTCTCCGCAGGCTTCATGATGGACCCCCTCGATTCCGCCGGCAAAAAAATCCGCTCGTTGCTGGGGCCGTCGCCCCGTGCCTTCGGCCATCCGGGAGCCGGTGGCAGCCTCGGCTTCGCCGATCCCGACAACGGGATCGGCTTCGGATACGTCATGAACCAGATGGAGGCCGGTGTGTTGCCGGGGAAACGGGCGGGGTCCCTCGTGGGCAGCCTCTACGCCTCCCCGCCTGCCTCAGAGATCCTGGCGTGCGGGGAAAGCGGCTGAGACGATATTGGGATCGGGCGGGAACTCTTCGCTGCGCTCCGGGTTGCCTTCCCGGCCAAGCATTCGACTGGCCCATCGTATTACAGGTGCGCTGGCGCGCCGGTTTTGCCGACCCCCCCGACTTCTCGGCGCTTCAGGGCGTGCTTGCATTTTTTCGGGCGGCCAGTGATCTTGATGTCCTTCCCGGCGTCCGGTATGAAGCTGGCCGGCAGGAATTGACCGATTAGAAGCATTAAACAACCGATGGCGACGATATTGGAACACAGAGATGCCTCCGGGCGAAGCGCCCAGGCTTTGCAGGAAACCGAGGGGTTGGTCGACGGGCGTCTGGTCCTCAACATGGGTCCCTCGCATCCCTCCACGCACGGGGTTCTCCGCCTGGTCCTGGAGCTCGATGGCGAGGTTGTCACCAAAGCGACCCCGGAGATTGGCTACCTCCACCGCGGTGACGAAAAAATCGCGGAGAACATGCAATACAACCAGTTCGTCCCCTATACCGACCGGCTGGACTACCTCGCCCCGATCGCCAACAATGTCGCCTATGCGCTGGCGGTCGAAAAACTCATGGGATGGGAAATCCCGGCCCGGGGGAAGGCCATCCGTGTAATCGGTTGCGAGCTGGCCCGCATCTCCGCCCATCTCCTCATGATCGGCTGCCTCGGGATGGATCTCGGGGCGATGTCCCTTTTCCTCTACACCTTCACCGAACGCGAAAAAATTTACAATCTGATGGAGCTTCTGACCGGTGCCCGGTTCACGACGAGCTACACGCGAGTCGGCGGCCAGACCCACGATCTCCCGCCCGCGTTCATCCCCCAGCTCGAGGAATTCCTCCGCACGTTCCCGCCCGCATTCGCCGAGGCGGACAAACTCGTGACGCGCAACCGGATCTTCGTGGACCGGACGAAAGACATCGGCGTCATCACGAAGGAAGACGCCATCGCCTACGGGCTTTCCGGACCCAACCTCCGCGGTTCCGGAGTCGATCATGACCTGCGGAAAAAGCACCCCTACCTGGACTACGACAAATACGATTTTGAAATTCCCGTGGGGGTGGCCGGGGATTGCTACGACCGCTACCTCGTGCGGATGGAGGAGATCCGGCAGAGCGTGAAAATCCTGAAGCAGGCGGTCGAGACCCTGCCTTCCGGCCCGATCAACTGGCACGACCCGAAGAGCACGCTGCCCGACAAGGTCGCGGTCCTGACAAAGATGGAGGAGCTGATCCACCACTTCATCGTCGTCACCGAGGGGGTGGATGCCCCCGCCGGAGAAATTTACTTCGGGGCGGAAAATCCGAAAGGCGAATTGGGTTTCTACATTTACAGCAAAGGAGGAGGGGTGCCCTACCGCCTCAAAATCCGATCCCCGTCTTTTGTGAATCTGAGTATCATGCAAAAAACGATTCCCGGGCATATGGTGAGCGACGTTGTCGGGATCCTGGGCTCCATGGATCCTGTTTTCGGCGAGGTGGACCGTTAATTCGATGACGCTGGCAAATCTCCTCTCCGAGTCCCAGATCGTTCCTTCCATGGTTTCGGGCGAACGTTGGGAGGCTATCGCCGAACTCGTGGACTGCCTGGTCAAAGCCGGGAAAATCGACCAGGAGGACCGCGATCACGTCTTGGATTCCATCCGCCAGAGGGAGGAAACCATGAGCACGGGCATCGGGTTCGGGATCGCCATCCCGCATGCCTCGTCCGACAAGGTGGACGAGGTGGTCGCGGCGTTCGGGCGTTCGGTGAAGGGCGTCCAATTCGATTCCCTGGACGGCCAGCCGGTGTTCTTCATCGTGCTTTTTGTCGTTCCCAAGGACCAGTTTCAGACCCATCTGCGGACGCTGGCCGCGATTGCAAAATTTCTCAACGACAAGGCGGTCCGGGACGATCTGGCCAACGCCTCGAACCAGGCGGCGATCCTGCGTGTGTTCGAAAGCCGCTCGCCCCGCGGATGAGCGGCACGCCACGGGAAATTCTCGGCGGACGGCTGCGTTTGGCCCTCGTGGCGGCGGGGCTGGATCCCGGGCGGGGGGACGTCTCCGCTGCGGCAGACACCCGTTTCGGCGATTACCAGTCGAACGCCGCCATGGTCCTCGCCAAGGAGAAGCGCTCGAACCCGCGCCAGCTCGCGGCGGAGATCCTCTCCAAAATGGATGTCGCGGGGATCTCCGCCCCGCCCGAAGTGGCGGGCGCGGGATTTTTGAATTTCCGCCTGGAACCGGGCTTCATCGCGTCGCGGGTCCAGGCGCTTGCGGACGATCCGAGGCTGGGGGTTGCCCTCGCGAAGTCGCCGCAGAAAATCCTCCTGGATTTCAGCTCCCCGAACGTCGCGAAGCCGATGCACGTCGGCCATATCCGCAGCACGATCCTCGGCGACTGCCTGGCGAGGGTGGCGCGCTTTCTCGGGCACGAGGTCATCACCGACAACCATATCGGCGATTGGGGCACCCAGTTCGGAAAGGTGATTTACGGGTGGAAGCATTTCCTCGACCGCGAGGCGCTCGGGCGTGATGCGATCGCCGAACTCGTCCGCCTCTACCGCGAGGTCAACCGGATCGAGGAATCCGATGAAAGCGTCAAAAAATCCGCCCGCGAGGAACTCGTGAAGCTCCAGGCCGGAGACCCGGAGAACCTCGCGATCTGGAAGGAGACCGTCGAACTCTCCTGGCGCGAGTTCGAGAAGCTCTACGCGCTGCTCGAGATCCGCTTCGACGAGCGGCTCGGGGAGAGCTCCTACAACGACGCCTTGGCCCCGCTTTGCGAAGATCTCCAACGCCAGGGCATCGCTCAGGCGAGCGAGGGGGCGCTCTGCATCTTCTTTCCCGACATCCCGGCCCTCGCCGAAAAGCCGGCCATCATCCGGAAAAGCGACGGTGGATTTCTTTACGCGACCACCGACCTTGCGACCATCGGGTATCGCGTCAAGCGCTGGAAACCGGACGCCATCTGGTATGTGGTCGGCGCGCCACAGGCCCTGCATTTCCAGCAGATCTTCGCGGTCTGCCGGAGGATGGGGATCAGCACCGGACTCTCCCACATCCCGTTTGGGAGCATCCTCGGAGAAGACCGGAAAATCATGAAGACCCGCTCGGGCGAGAATGTCGGGCTTGCCGACGTCCTTCGCGAGGCGGTCGAGCGCTCCAGAAAATTGGTCGAGTCCAGGCAGGATGCGTTTTCCGTGGGGGACGTCGAATCCATCGCCCATACGATCGGCATCGGCGCGGTCAAATATGCCGAGCTCTCGCAGAACCGCCATACGGACTACGTGTTTTCCTGGGACAAGCTCCTCGCGCTGGACGGCAACACGGCACCCTATCTCCAGAACGCCTACGTGAGGATCCGTTCGATCTTCCGCCGGGGGGGCATCGAGGCCGATCCGTTGGCCGAAGTCCTCATCTCCGAACCCGCCGAGCGCGCCCTCGCGGTCAAGCTTCTCCAGTATGCCGAGACCGTCCCTGTCGTGCTGGACGATTTCCGCCCGAATATCCTCGCCAATTACCTCTACGAGCTCGCGAACACATTCCATTCCTTCTACGAAGCCTGCCCGGTGCTGAAAGCGGAGCCCACCCTCCGCGCCAGCCGCTTGCTGCTCGGCGAAATCACCGCGAGAACCCTCGCCCACGGGCTCTCGCTCCTGGGGATCCGCTGCCCGGAAAAAATGTAGGAATGTCCCGGCAGCGAAAAAGGGTGCATGACGGCAGAATTATAAAGATCGGATACGAGGGGGTTTTTCCTTGAAAGTGTCTAGTTGCGAGACATATTCAACTTGTGAATGAAAAAATTGCACAGCAGCGCCGGGATCTCCTCC
>JBAYTU010000083.1:0-15184 GCA_041675465.1 Terrimicrobiaceae bacterium
GGGAGCGGTTCGACGACATGTCGATAACGCGAGGGAGGGCGAAGCTCCGTCTGAGCCGTAATAAATGGGCTCACACGGAGGTTCGCCCTCCCATCGTTGGCGTTACGCGCGGATTGGGGGGAATCTTTGCTGGTTGACGCCGGAAAAATCCGGAATGTATTTATGATCGCCCATGGCCGGAACTCCCTCTCCACGTCGAATCAGTGTGCGAGAAATCGCCAAGGCCGCGAATGTCTCGAAATCGACGGTCGGGTATGTCCTGCAGAATCGCACCCGGGTCAGCCCCGCGACGCGGGCCAGGGTCTTGCAGGTCGCGCGGAAGCTCGGCTACGTGCCCAATGCCAGCATGGCGACGGCCCAGGCGGCGTGGATGAGCGCGGTCCGCAGCGCGGGCAACAAGGGGTTGTTGCCGATTGCCTGGTTGAATTCGCATGGGGAGCGCGACTCCTGGAGCAAGTATCTTTTTAATACACCGTACATCGAGGGCGCCCGGGCGCGCGCCCTGGAACTGGGATTTCGCATCGAGGAAATCTGGACGCGGGAACCCGGGCTGACCATGCGCCGGTTGGCGCAGGTTCTCACCAATCGCGGGATCGAGGGCGTGATCGCTCCCCTCGATGCGCGCCATCTGAGGCTCGACTGGTCGCGGCTCGCCGCGGTCGCCATCGGATCAAGTCTGCTGGCCCCCATGTTGCATCAGGTCGACCTCGATTTATATTACAACCTCCATCTCGCCCTGCGCACCCTCAAGCGCCTCGGCTACCGGCGGATCGGGATTTGTTTGGTGGACAAATCCGACAGCTATACACACCAGGCCATCGGCGCCCGCGCCGCCCTCGAATTCAGCCTCGCATCCCCCCAGAACCGCGTGCCGCCACTTTTCTTTTCCCGCTCCGCGCCTCCTTCGCCTTCGTGGGCGGCGGCCAAACGCAAGTCGCGCGAATGGCTGAAGAAGCATCGTCCGGAGGTGATCGTCTGCCTGAGCGACTGGATGGTGGAGTGCGTCGAGGCCGAGGGATTCCGCGTGCCCGACGAGATCGGCGTCGTACATCTTTGCACCGACGATGACGTGAGCGACTGGGCGGGAATCTGCGGGCATCGCCGGCAGGTCGGGCAGGCCGCCGTCGAGTTGGTCACTTCCATGATCCAGCGCCGAGACTTCGGCGTTCCCGAGTTTCCCCGGCATATCCAGATCCGCGGCACGTGGTCCCCCGGCAGGACGCTCCTGACTCCCTGCCCGCGGCGGGAGGAATCGCGCGCTTTGCGCTCGCGCGGCCCAAAAAACGGCGGCTGACACCGTGAAAAAAACCGCGCCCCCTGGCGCGCGCTGTGGACGTCCGACAAAATGGAGCTTGCGCCGTCCCGCCGAACGCTTCATTTTCAATCAAACTCGACATTCCCCATGAAACGAACCATTTCCCCTTATCTCTTCACCAAATCGCTCGGAATTGCCCTCCTTTGCCTGGCGGGCACCGTTTCCGCCCAGGCGTCCAACCTGTTCTGGGACGCGAATGGCGGCACCTCGGGAACCGGGGGAGCCGGTGCCTGGGATACGACATCCTCCTTGTGGCGGCTCGACAGCGATGTGGGAACGCTGCAGACCTACGACAACACGGTGGGCAACATGACGGCGAATTTCGGCGGGACGGCTGGCACGGTGACGATCGCCGCCGCCACGACGATCCATGCCAACCTCATCAACATCACCGGAAACTATACAATTGCCGGTGGGTCCGGCCGGTTCCTGAACCTGGACGGAACGACGCCCACCATCAATGTCACAGGAACAAGCGGATACGACGGTGCCGGGATCAGCGCGGCCATCACGGGGAGCGGCGGCCTTGCCGTGACGGGATCGGGCATCATACGCCTGACCGGAACCAACTCCTACACCGGCACGACCACTGTGAACGGGGGAACGACATTGCGGGCCGCAGACGGCACGGGCCTGACCTCGGGAAATCTCGTCCTGAACGGGGGCATTTTCCAAACCACGACGGACTTCACGCGTTCCCTCGGGACGGGAGCGAACCAGGTCAGCATCACCGGGGGAACCAGCGGATTTGGCGGCAACAATGGCCAGACGCGCATCGTCGCCATCGGCGGAACGGGGTCTCCCACGGCACTCGTTTGGGGGAACGCCAATTTTAATCCCACGGTTTTCGAACTCAACAACAATACCTATTCCGGAACCGTGGTCGATTTTCGCAATGCCATCGACCTCAACGGGGCGGATCGGACGATTCACAGCACGGCAACCGCCTACATGAAGGGCGATATCACCGGGAGCTCCAAGTTGAGCAAGACGGGCAACGGAACCCTGTATCTCTACGGCAACAATTCCTTCAGCGGTGGATTTGACTGGGTGGATACCCAATCTTATGTTTTGGCACTGGGAAGCGACACCGCCCTCGGCAGCGGCTTGACGACTCTGAACTCCACCAGCGGATCGGTCAGGGTTCAGGCCGCCGACGCCACGGACCGGGTTCTCGCGAACAACCTGAACATCGCCGAGACAGCTCTCATCTTCGGCTCGTCAACGACCGGCAACCTGACCTTCGGTAACTTGACCAGCGGTGGTGGGCAGACCATTACGATAGACAACGCGAAAACCACCTTCTCCAGCTACTCGGCGACCGGGGGGACATTCACGAAGGGCGGGACGGGCGCGATGATCGTTACGGGAAACTTCACGCGTGGCAGCGCTAACACCTTCACAATCTCCAATGGCGCGCTGGCCGTTGGCGGCACGTGGAATGTGAACACGGTGGCGACTTTGGGCAGCAGCGGAGCTAGCGCTGTCCTCGGACGCAACGGCAGCATGACCGGCGCGCTCAATGCCACCGAGGGCGTGAGATGGGCCGCGGGCACCTCTCTCGGAGGAGGCTTGTTCGCCTACGGCACCAGCGGCACGTGGGGGAACGCGGCAAACAATCTTGCCGTCAATTTCGGAGGCAGCAGCGCGACGCTGACATGGGGGCAGACCAACTTCGTCCAGAGCGGGCAGACCCTTATCTTTGGCAATACCGTTTCGAATGGCACGGTGACCTTCCAAAATGCCATCGACTTGGGCGCAGCTCTTCGCACCGTGGATGTCGTCCAGGGAACGTCGAATCTCTCCGGCGGCTCGGATGCCATCCTCTCCGGCGTGCTGAGCAACGGAGGTCTGAACAAGACCGGCAACGGAAAGCTCGAGCTGACCGCGGTGAACACCTACACCGGCGACACGGTCATCAATGCTGGCACGCTTCTGCTCGCCGACAACGCGGAGCTGAGCTTCCTCATCGGCAACAGCGGGGTGAATAATTCGATCTCCGGTGTCGGCAGCCTGTTGCTGGACGGCGACATCAGCTTCAACCTCGGTGGGGCTGCCGCTGCGGGAAGCTGGTTGATCGTCGCCGTGGACAGTCTTTCGGAAACCTACGGCAGCACGTTTACGGTCGTCGGCTTTACGGAATCCGAGCCGAACTCGGGGATCTGGGAATCGGGCGACTACACCTTCACCGAAAGCACGGGCATCCTGAACGCGGTGCCGGAGCCATCCGCCGGAGCGCTGATCCTGGCAGGGGGCGCGCTCCTGCTGCGCCGCCGCCGGCGGTGATCCCACGCCAAAAGGCGGTTCAGGCAGAAAGTGGCGCAGGCGTCCCGCCCAATACTGTTAACCCGTCTTTCTCAACTGGAGGGTAACATAAGAAGATCCCCCCAAACCCAAGAAAGTCTTCAAAGATCCGACTCCAGAGGTTGCAAAAGAATGCGCCGTGTCTGCCTTGGCCCGCCTCCAATCGCTGGTCAAAAAATTGCCAAATGGAGCCAAAATCCGCGAAATCCTTGGCCAAGTTGACTCGCTTCTTGATTGAGCGAGTCAGCTCGTGGTGACTACCTGCCCCCGCTGGAGATTTGCCTGGAGTTCGGCAAGCATCTCTCCTGGCTTCGGCGCACTTCCTTCCCGTAGGGCCGCAACCACTTCATCCCAGAGCGTGAAAACGACCTTGGGAGTCCCCATCTCGAAGAGTTTCCCGTTTTTCTTGAACGGGTAAACCAGCCAAGTCACTTCCGAGTTCTCAATGTGATCCACGGTCTGCATGGCGGGAAGGGCATCAAAAAAAGTCTGGTCCACCGCGACGAAAAACTTTTTCCCCCATCGCCGAAAGACCGGAACTTTCAGGCTGAGTTGAGGCATCAAACGCTTTTGAGCCGACGAGCGGAAGTCAGGGCGGCGCTCGGAAAAGCTCGGCAGGACCTTCTTTTCGAGGAAATGGTCAAATGCCGGTCGTATGCTTTTGCCGGAGCTGTAAACCGCTTGAACCTCCAATGCGGCGAAGTCAACCGCCGTTCCTTTCTCATCCAGCGCGGCGAGCATGTAATCAATTTTGCCAATCCTGCGAGGGGGCTTCCCCGGCACTTCAACCCGCAAAACACGAATTTCTGGAATCGCCGCCACCTTTCGGTCTGGACCAAAGGCCAACCGTCCGGCATCGGCAAAAAGTCGGAATTTTTCCTGAAATCTGGCAGGACAGACCACGGTCGCCGCAGCCCCATCAGAAAAACTGCAAATCCCCAGAGGGTCTGCATTGTTGCCCTTGTTGCAACGTGCCTTTCTGAAAGGGCAATTCTTCGAGACGCGATCCGCGTTTGCCGTCGCCGAGAAATTGTCCACAGAGTGGCCGAACACCTCCCCAATTTTTAGAAGCATCGTGCCACCCCACCCGATTTCCGTCTGGCAGACGAGCCGAAAAATCAGGAAGCCGCGCTTCGACCGCCTCAATCAATCCAGCTCAAATCTCTTCCAATCAGCAGCTCGGTCATTTTCGCGTGATGGGTGTTTTTCATGGCAATCGCGCGGGATTGGAATCCGTGGTCCTCGGCAAGCTTGGCGATCTCCTGCGTGTTGTCGTAGCTCATGAGAAAATCCCCTTTGCATGATTGCATCGTCCGAAACAGCTTGGCGTGATCCACCTTCCATGTGGCATACAGTCGTCTTGCAGCCACCGTGTAGGGGGGGTCGATGTAGAAAGCACACTCCCCGTCTCTGGCATGTTCCGCGATCAAAGAAAACGCATCTTCCTCAAGAAATGTGATGCGGTCTTTACGCTGGTTGATCTCACGAATACGACGGGCCAACGTGGCAGGATACCACCGGGAATTGATCCCCCGTCCGCTCTCCCCCGTCTTCACCAAGCCTGCTCCTGGTGCCAGAATCCCGCCCCGCTGGACACGGTTCCGGACAATGGTTTGAAATGCCCTCTCTCTCAGAGTGCTCGGAGCGGCATCAAGCACGGAGCGAACATTGCCAAGCGAGAGCTCGAATTTCTCGATTTTCGTTGCCAGCCATTCCGCCTGTCCGTTCAAGACAACCCGCCAGACAGCCGCAACTGAGGGATCGAGTTCCGCCATGATCACATGACGGGCCAGCCCTTCAAATGCTGCAGTCAATCCAACGATGCCTCCGCCTGCAAATGGCTCCACAAGGCGAATCGGTTTCTTTCCTTGCGAACGCAGCCAAGCCCGAATGTGAGAGATGAGCCATGTTTTTCCACCCGGATACCTGAACGGGCTCCGCTGCGGGACACTGGCCACATTGACCGGCCGTGCCAAGTCGTAATGGCTGGGGGTGGTTTTCAAGAACTCCAACACCAGCGTCTCATTGTCCTCGCGGATCGTATATCCCTCGGCCGCATCCAGCCGCTTCGCGATTTCTGTAATGGAGTCTGCCAGATGCTCCGGGATCCGAATCACGGTTGTTTTTGAATTTCTCCATTTTGTCGGATACGTGGTTGATGAGCGTGCCATGGAGGGAAGCTTTCATTTGTTACAGGGAATGTCAACCCTGTTACAGGGAATATTCAAAAACCTCGGAACCACTGAGTTTTCGTTGGCGCAAATGCACGGGCACAAACCGGAACATTCCACTGGCATCTGAAGCGGGAGGAATGTTGAATGGCCGGTGCCATGAAACACCCCCTCTTTTCACCGGTTTTGGTCCTCTTGGCGGCTTGCGGTGCGGCTGTTGCCGCGCCATCCATCGATCCGCGCATTCCCGAGCCGCTTCGTGCCTGGGAGGGCTGGGTTCTCTGGGGCCAGGACAACCGGAATTGTCCGTCTCCCTACAATGATGCCGCGAAGCACTTCTGCCTGTGGCCGTCGCGCCTGGCGCTGGATGTCAACGCGTCCGGCGCGCGATTCGATTATTCCCTGACAGTCTTCAATGAGTCCTGGGTGCCGCTTCCCGGGGGCGGGGACCATTGGCCGCAGAACGTGAAATCCAACGGAGCGTTGGTGCCGGTTGTCGAGCGCGACGGACGTCCCGCCGTGAAGCTCCCGTCGGGCACCCACCGGCTGGAAGGAGGATTTTCCTGGAAGAAAATCCCCCAGAAGATCCCGTTGTCGGCCTCCATCGGAATGGTCGCGCTCACGCTCGATGGCAAGCCTGTCGAGAATCCGCTCTGGGATGCCTCCGGGCAACTCTGGCTCGAGCGCAATGCCTCGAGCGGCGAGGCCGACAAGGATTTCCTTTCCGTGAAGCTCTTTGCCGAACTTGCGGACGGGATTCCACTTTGGCTGCATGGCGAGGTCGAGATGATCGTTTCCGGAAAAAGCCGGGAGGAGGCGCTGGGTGCCGTGCTTCCGCAGGGGTGGAAGCTGGCCTCGCTCGAAGGCCCGATCCCGGTGGCCGTGGACGAGGACGGGCGGATAAAGGCCCAGGTCCGGCCCGGCAAGTGGACGGTCAAGTATTCGGCGTTCCGGCTCGACAACCCGAAAGAGTTCCGTTTCGCGCCCGGCTTGAAACCGGCCGCGCCGGACGAGTTGGTCGCGTTCCGTTCGCAGCCGGATTTCCGCCTGGTCGAGATTGCCGGGAGCCCGTCTGTGGATGTTTCCCAGATCGCCTTTCCAGAGCGATGGCGCGAGCTCCCGGTCTACCGCTGGGACACGGCCATGCCGTTCCGCATCGAGGAACGCATGCGCGGCATGGGGCTCCAGAAACCCGCCGGGCTGAACATCGCCCGCGAGTGGTGGCTCGACGAAAACGGGGGGGCCTTCACATTCCGCGACCGCCTGACCGGGCAGATGCAGGAAATCTGGCGGCTCGATGCCGCGAAAGGCCAGGACCTGGGCTCCGTGCGCAGCGACGGCAACGGCCAGCTCATCACCCGCAGCCCGCTGAACGGCGCGCCGGGTGTCGAAATCCGCTCCCGCGCGGTCAACCTCGAGGCCACCGGCCGGATGGAACGCGCCGGGAAAATCTCCGCGAGCGGCTGGCAGACCGACGCCGAGGCCCTTCGCGTGACCCTGAACCTGCCGCCCGGCTGGCGGCTCTTCGCGCTCTTCGGCGCGGATTGGGTGCGGGGCGACTGGCTGACCTCGTGGACGCTCCTCGATCTTTTTCTGCTGCTGATCTTCACGCTCGCGGTGGGCAAACTGTGGGGCTGGCGGGTGGCGGCCCTCGCCTTCGTCGCCTTCGGCCTCGCCTACCACGAGCCCGGTGCCCCGCGCTACGTCTGGCTCTGGCTCCTCATCCCGCTCGCGCTGCTCCGTGCCGTCCGCGATGGCTGGGGCCGCCGGATCCTGCTCGCGGGAAAATGGATCATCATCGCCGCGTTCGTTTTCATCGTCGTGCCATTCGCCTCGCGCCAGATCCAGCAGGCGATCTATCCGCAGATGGAGCTCCCGTCGCTGGAGGAAGCTCCCGTGGCATTGCGAGGAGAGGTTGCCAATCAGGCTCTTGCCGTGCCCGCTGCCCCGGCAGCCGCTGGTTCCTCCTCCTACGGTTTTTTGTCAAAGAACGTGGCGGGGCGGGGCGATAAAGTAAAAGACACGGGCAACCTCACCTACGACACGAAGGCCCGCATCCAGACCGGGCCCGGGGTCCCGGACTGGACGTGGCGGAGCGTCTCGTTCGGGTGGAACGGCCCGGTGACGGCGGCTCAGGAAGTGCGTCCGGTCATGGTGCCGATCGGGATCGAGCGCCTGCTCGCGGTTCTGCGCGTGGCGCTCGTTCTCGGCCTTGCGGGGCTGCTGCTGCGAGGGGGACGGGTGCTTCCGGCGGCGGGACTCCCCGCCGCGCTGCTCGCGCTTTTGGTTTTCCTTCCGGCGGCGAACGCGCAGATGCCGGATGAAAAGCTGCTCGAGACGTTGCGTGCGCGGCTCACGGAGAAATCGGATGCCTACCCGAATGCCGCCGCGATCCCGCAGGCCACGTTGCGCCTCGCAGGGAACCGGATGGAGATGGATGTCGGGATCGACGCCGCGATCGCCGTGGCCGTGCCGCTTCCCGGCCGCCTGCCCGCGTGGTCGCCGGTCTCGGTTTCGCTCGACGGAAAGCCCGCTGCCGCCCTGCGCCGCGAGGACGGCTACCTTTGGGTTCCGGTGCCGCAGGGGGTGCACCAGGTCAAGGTGGCCGGCCTGCTGCCGGATGTTCCGGATTGGGAATGGACGTTTCTGCTCAAGCCGCGCTCGGTGGTCATCGAGGCCCCCGAGTGGACGGTGAACGGGGTTTCTGCAGGCGGGGTTCCGGACCAGCAGGTGTTTTTCACGAAGATTTTAAAATCAACCCCCGGCGAGGCCGCCTACGACCGCCAGGATTTCACGGCGCTCGCCTCGGTCGAACGCCGGATCGAACTCGGCCTGGTCTGGCACGTCCGCACGACGGTGGCCCGCCTCTCGCCCGGCGGCAAGGCGATCGCGCTGCGCGTCCCGCTTCTCGAGGGCGAGAACGTGCTGTCCTCGAACGCGCAGATCAAAGACGGACGGATCGAAGTCCGGCTGGGCGCGCAGCAGGAGGAGTTCCAGTGGGAAAGCGAGCTGGGGCCTTCGGCCTCGTTGTCGCTTGCCGCCGGTGCCACGGACCCGTGGACGGAAGTCTGGCAATTGGTCGCCTCCCCTGTCTGGAATGTCACGATCTCCGGCCTCGCCCCGGTTTTCGAACCGGGAAACCCGGACCTCGTGCCCGTGTGGCACCCGTGGCCGGGCGAGGGCGTGAAGCTCGGGATCAGCCGTCCGGAGGCGGTTCCGGGTGCCACGGTCACGGTGGAAAAAGCCTCGCACGAAGTGACCCCCGGCATGCGGCAGCGGACATCGGTTTTGAATCTCGGGCTGCGCTGCAGCCTGGGGGAGGATTTTTCGATCACGCTGCCTGCGGATGCGGAGGTCTCCTCGCTCACCCTCAACGGGGCCGCCATTCCCGCGCGGATGGATTCGCGCAACCTGATCGTGCCGCTTCGTCCGGGCGAACAGTCTGCCCAGGTCGAATGGAAAACGGGCGTGCCGCTGGGGGTGAGCACGCGCGTCGAGGAGGTCGGGCTCCCGGTCGGAAGCGCCAACATCAACACCGTGATCAACATTCCCGACAGCCGGTGGGTTCTCTGGGCCGACGGGCCCCTGCGCGGGCCGGCGGTGCGGTTCTGGACCGTGCTGGCCTGTTCGCTCATCGCGGCATGGCTGCTCGGGCGTCTCGCTTCGTCCCCGTTGGGCACGGCTGAATGGATGCTCCTCGGGATCGGGCTCACCCAGGTGCCGCTGCCTGCGGCGTTGCTCGTGGTCGGATGGTTGTTTTATCTTTCCTGGCGGGGGAGCGAATCCTACATCCGCCTGCCGGCCTGGGGGTTCAATCTGCTGCAGCTCGCGCTCATCGCGCTGACCGCGATGGCCCTGGCGGTTTTTGTGGCGGTGGTGGCCGAGGGGCTCCTCGGCAACCCCGAAATGTTCATCGCCGGCAACGGCTCCACGCGCAGCGCGCTGCGGTGGTATCAGGCGCGGTGCGGCGAGATGCTCCCCCAGCCGGGATGCGTCTCGGTTTCGATCTGGTGGTTCCGGCTCCTCATGCTGGCCTGGGCGCTCTGGCTGGCGGCGGCGCTTCTCCGCTGGCTGCGCCTGGCCTGGGTGCGCTTCAGCACCGGCGGCTGCTTCCGCGGCGGAAAAAAGACGGCCGTGCCGCCGCCGCTCGCCCCGCCGCCAGCGCTTTGATCCAACCGGCAATCCGTTGGACGGGCTCCACTGGGGCCTGCATCTTTTTCGCGGAGCCGGTCCCGGCTTCGCCCCAGGAGGCTGCTGGGATCGGGATAACCACGCTCTACCGGCCTGTTGTCCCCACTTCCAGGAACATGCTTCCGGGCCCTCTCATCTGCACCCGGTCCTGCCAGTGGAACGAAGAGTCGTCGATCACCCGGATGGTGCCCGGGAAATCCAGGAACAGTTCCAAAAAGACCTTGGCTTCGAGCCGCGCCAGGACAGCCCCGACACAAAAGTGGATGCCTGCCCCGAAAGTGAGGTGCGCGTTCGGCGAGCGCGTGATGTCGTAAACGTCCGGGTTTTCGAAAGCCCGCTCGTCATGGTTGGCGGAACCGATGAGCTGGAACACCATCTCGTTTTCCTGGATTGTCACCCCGGAGAATTCGTGGGTTCTCATGGCGCGGCGGAAGTTCCGTTGTTTGGGGGCTTCGAAGCGCAGGCTTTCCTCGATTGCCGGGGGGATCAGCTTGTGGTCGTTCTTGAGGATGTCCAACTGGCCTGGGTGGCGGTGCAGCAGGTGGACGATGTTGCCCAGCAAATTGGTGGTGGTCTCGTGGCCGGCGACCAGCAGGGTGCAGCAGGTGGCGACGAGTTCGGGGGTGGTGTAGTCGGATTCGATGAGCGCGCTGACCAGGTCGGTCTCCGGTTTGGCCCGGCGACGCTCCACCAGG
Source organism: Terrimicrobiaceae bacterium (assembly GCA_041675465.1). Classification (GTDB taxonomy): domain Bacteria; phylum Verrucomicrobiota; class Verrucomicrobiia; order Chthoniobacterales; family Terrimicrobiaceae; genus QYQL01. Next base: position 10,677 of record JBAYTU010000083.1, read on the forward strand.
TTCTCCACATAGCCGACAAAATCGGCCAAACTTTTTTGCGAGAGCATCGTCCGCTCGAAATCCGCCCGACCGGTTCCCTGGAACGCGAGGAAATCGGCCGTCCAGTCCTTGAAGGTCAGGCGGTCCTCGGGAGGGGCCCCCAGAATTTCCGCCACGAGGATCACCGGGAACGGATAGGCGAAGCGCCCGACAAAATCGAACGTCTTGTCCTGCGCCGCCTCATCCCAAAGCCGGTGCGCCAGGCGCCTCGCCTTTTCCTCCATGCCGGCGATCACCTTGGGCATGAGCGCCTTTTGGACCGGGGCCCGCATGCGCGTGTGGTCGGGCGGGTCGGAATTGATGATGTCCTGCTGCGCGAAATAGGTGCGGAGGAAGGCCGTTTGCTCGAGCTGCGAGGGTGTGAACTCGCTGAACAAAAGGGCCTGGCGCGACCGGTTGGAAAGGTTTTTGTCCTTCAGTGAGGCCCCGACATCCCCGTAACGGCTGAAGACCCACGACTGCCAGTTCTCGCTCCAGAGCGCCGGGGCCTCGTTTCTCAATCTCGCGTAGATCGGGTAGGGGTCGCGCATGATCTCGGGGGAGACCAGCAGGCTGTCGATTTCCGGATTCAGGTATTTTTCCTTCATGGCGAGCCGACACTAATGCGGAGACGCATTCCGCCGCGTCCATTTTATTACGGGAATTTGTATAGGTTCTTTGGCGTGTTCATCCGACGATCCGCTCCAAAACGGCCTGATTGATTGGATGCTGCGGCCTGAATGCCGCGCCCGCCATATACTCGAAGAGGCTGTGGCGGAATTGCCGGGCCGCGTGGCGTCCGGCCAGGGCGCTCGTGATGTCGCTGGCGCAGACGAGGAGATCGCAACCGTTGAAGCGCGCCTCGAAAACCAGGCCGAGCCGACGGTTGGTGAACCAGTCGTCGATCACCTGCACCAGCGGGCGCAGGTCCGGCGGCAGGCCGTCCAGAACCATCGCCGCGCCGCCGTGAACCAGTTCCCACCATTGCCAGTTGGAGTGGAATTCCGTCGGGAAATGCGCGAACAACGGATGTCCGGGATCGCACAAAATGCCCAGCGTGTGCGGCGGTTGATTTTTCGTCAGCGCCGTATTCCAGAAGATGGAGGAAAACCCCAGGGCCACGCCGCCCTTCACCTGCTCCGGCGGCGGGTTGAAGAGGATTTTCCGCCCGGGGCGGGCTTGTGCAAGAAGCTCGTTCCAATCGCGCGCGACCAGCACGCCGCCGGAGGTTTGGACGGTCTCGGCGGTTTTTGCAGGCGGGTAACCCCACACGTCCCAGTCGTTCTCGCATGTCGTTCCGGCCAATCCGGCGACGAGTCTGAACCCGCCCGGCGCGGGCAGTCCGGCGAGCGGAATCTCGATCCTTCCGAGCGCGGTGACGCCGCCGGTCGGGATGGTCCGCGTCGGCAGTTCCCCCGTCGCGTGAACGCGGCCTTCCGCATCGGCCAGCCTCCAATACGCGTGGGCTTCCTCCAGCGGCCCCGCGCCGAAGTGGGCGATCTCGAGTTCCGCCCGCAATGTGTCGCGGCCCGAAAACGTGCGCTGCGCCAGCCGCGCGAGGAGCACGGTGGAATCGTTGAACCGGCGGAATTCCTCCGGCGTGACGTAGCCTTTCGATTCCCAGAACGCATTGAGCCAGCCGACCAGCGCCGCGCCCTGGCCGGGAAAATCGTTGGCCTGCAAGACCTGGAACCCGCCAAAGCCGTTCGTGCGCAGGGAGGATTCGATTTCCTCCTTGTAGCAAAGCACCTGGAGCCTGCCGGAGGCCATCAGGAAATCGCGCGCCTGGCCGCCCAGGTGCGCGGCTTCGAGCGTCTCCTGAAAAATCTCGAAATTTTTCGCTTTGAGCAGGCCGGTGTATTTCGGGATTTCCGAGAAATCGGGATACGCGCACCACTGGCCGATTTCGTGGCTGACGATGGGGCGCGGCGTGTCGAGGGCGGCGCAATTCCAACTGTTCTTCTCCCGCATGAGGAGCAGGGTTTCGGGAAATTTCGCCACATCGACAAACCCGCTGTAATCCGCCGTGGTTGCGGGCGGCAGGGCGTTGATGCGGGAAGCCAGCCCCTCCCCCCAGGCCTGGATGCGGGGATCCGGGATATTGTGGTAATCGTTTTCCGGAATCGCGGGCCACCCTGCGGCGGTGGTGTGGAGCCGGCGGGTGTCCTGGCGTTTCCAATACGCCACCCAGTGGGCGAGATATTCGGTGAACTTCGCGCGGTCCTCCCCCGGCTCGTTGCCGTAGGCCATCAGCAGAAAGGAGGGGTGGTTGCCGTAGGCGCGCACGATCCGATGCCCTTCCTCGTAGAGCCATGCGTCCACCGGGAGGCCCTTGCCCAATTCCGTGCTGTGGTTCGCCCACGACGAACATTCGATCTGCAAATACAGGCCGAGCTCGTCCGCCGCCTCGAAGGCCGCTTCCGGCGGGCACCAGGAGTGGAACCGCACATGGTTGAAGCCGTAATCCCGGATGATGCCGAGAATGCGTTTCCATTCCGCGACGTCCATCGGCGGGTGGCCGGTCCTGGGAAACACGCAGCATTCCAGCGTGCCGCGCAGGAAAATGGGGCGTCCGTTGACGGTGATCTGCGTGCCCCGCGTCCCGGCTTCGCGCAATCCGAAGGCCACCGTCTTCGTGTCCTCGCCGAGCCGGACATCCAGACGGTGCAGGACCGGGCTGAACTCGTCCCAGAGCGCCGCATCCCCGGCGAGCGGGACCTCCATCTCGACTGCGCCGCCCTTTTCGGTCCATGCGGCCTCCACGCTTTGCGTCCCGGCGCGCAGGGTTCCGTGGCCGGGCTTTCCGGTGGCGTTGCCGATGGCGATTTTCAACCGCGCGGATTTTCGCGCGATGTCGGGGAACACCTGCGCCTCCTCGATCCACACCGGCGCACCCGCGCGGAGTTCGATGCGCCCGATGATGCCGTTCCAATTCGTCTGCGTGTGGTCGGTGACGCTGTGGGCATTGGTGCCGACATCCACCGCGAGGCGGTTGTCCACGCGGATTGCCAGGCGATGCCGACCCGGCGCGAGACCCACGCCAAGCTCATAGACATGCGGCGTCGAGAGGCTGTTGTTCGAGCCGATCTCGCGGTCGTCCAGCCACACGCGGGTTTCGATGTGCGGGCGCTCGAGAAACAGCGTGATCCGCTTTCCGCCCCACGTCCCGGGGATTTCCATCTCGCGCCGATACCACGCGGCTCCGGCGTAGTATTTTTCCGGCTGCAACCAGAACGGCATCTTGATGTTTCCGGGCTGGCGGTAGGGCGCGTAGCGTTCCCCGCTGGGCCAGGGGGCCATCCGCAACATCCAGGGGGTTTCCGCCGTCACTTCATCGCCGAAGCCCGCAGCCTGCAAACTGCCCGGCAGTTGAATCCGATGGGTGTCATCGGGCGCGTCGCCAAGAGTGAATTGCCAGGAACCGGAAAGATCGACGAGGGAGGCGGGAGAATGTGACATCGGTAACATCCTACGGCAGTCTCCGCCGCCATGAAATGGATCATCTCTTGATAAAAATGGATTATCTTACGATGATCGTGCGCATGGCTTCCCAACCCTTCATGCCTTGGAAAGACTTGGAAAATTTCCCCGGGCAGCGGTGGCAGGTCATTCATCCCAAGTTCATTGAAACCGCCCGGCATCATCCCTTGATGTCCGGTTTGTTTCCCACCGCCATCGGTTCCTTTCCCAGCGCCCGGGGGCACCATGTCGTCCGCGAAAATTGGGGGGACGACCTGATCCTCATTGTCTGCACCGGAGGAAAGGGCTTTTGCGAAATGGCCGGACGGCACCTGGAAATCATCCCGGGCACCGGCTTCCTGATCCCCGGGCGGCAGCCCCACAGCTATGGGGCCGACCCCGAACAGCCTTGGTCCATTTCGTGGCTCCAGTTGCGCGGCGGCGACTGTGGGTCCATCACCGGACTTCTGGGGGTTTCCGTCGAGGAGCCGAGGTTTCACCTGCCGCAGACGGCCTTGTTTCAGGACGAGTTCGAGCAGGCGCTCGACGCCCTTCAGAATGCGCAAGCGGCGCCGCAGTTTATTTTTGCCTGCGCCCACCTGCGGCGGCTGATGAGCCAGGTGGCGCTGCAACGCCAGCCGGTCAACCGGAGGAGCCGCACTGCGGAAGAGAACGTCGCCGCCAGCCCCGCGTGGATGCGCAAGCATCTTTCCGAGCCAAACAGCCTGGAGCGCCTGGCCCGCGCCGCCATGCTCTCGCCCTCCCATTATTCCTCGCTCTTCCGGAAACGCTTCGGCTGCTCCCCGGTCGAATTTTGGATCCGCCTGAAAATCGAGGAAGCCTGCCGGTGGCTCGATCAAACGGCTCTCCCCATTTCCGCAATCGCGGGCAAGGTCGGCTACGAGGATGTCTATTATTTTTCGCGACTCTTCAAAAAAATCACCGGACGCTCTCCGGCGCGGCACCGGAAGCTGCCGAAGGGATGAGATCTTTCAATGATTTGGAAGCTCCTGATGGAAGCGTCCCCATGA
>JBAYTU010000084.1:0-14947 GCA_041675465.1 Terrimicrobiaceae bacterium
AAGCGCAGTGGGACCTTTTGCGCGGGTTCGGTCTCCAATTGCGTGACACCTACGGGGCGGGGCTTTGCGTGAGCCTGCACCACCCAAACACGAAAGGCGACCATCGCAATGTCCACGGACACATTTTCATGACGACCCGCGTCGTGGACGCCAACGGCAATTTTTCAAAGTCGAAGATCCGCCATCTCGATGACCGGAAACTCGGCCCGGTGGAAGTGGAACGAATCCGCGAAATGTGGGAGGTGCGCTGCAATCGCGCCCTGCGAAAAGCGGGATTCTCCGAAGGGGTCAACCGGCTTTCGCTCAAGGCCCAGAAAATTGACCGGCCCGCGACTCAGCACCTTGGCCCCCAGGCATCCGCCATGAACCGCAACGGCTGCAAAGTGCGGAAGGCCGAAATCAACAAACTCATTTCTTCCGACTCCCGCCGTCTGGCGGAAATCCACGCCCAACTCCACCAACTCAAACCCCATGATCGCAAGTCCCGCAAACAGTTCGTTCAACAACAAATCCGCCACGGTGAGAAGCCCGGTCTGGAGGGAACACGCCGGTTGCATCAGTCCAAACCCGCTCGCCAAACCCACCGGGTGGCTGTGCGTGGAAAATCGGGCGATTCCCATCATGGAAATCGACCTGCTGGAAATCGTTCCCGCCCGCGGTCTGCATATCCGAACCCGGCAAGAGAGCTGGCTGATCTCCTTGCCCGAGGAGCTTCAATCGGACGAATTGCTCCGGGCCATTACTTCCGGGGAGGTCAACTGCTTATCGGGTTCCTGCGAACTCTACGAATTTTCATCCGAATCCTCGAAAACGAGCAGCAGCGACAACAGCAGGAGCGTGCTGGAATACGAATGAAGTTGTGAATGCTGGAGAAAATTTCCCGGCTACAGAGGATTTCTGGCGGACAATTGGCGGACATTTTTCGGCCACTTCCAGTCTTTTCCATCCGTTGCCTGTCCGTGCGCAAAAACTGTGGAGTTTCGGCGGAACTAGGCAGTTTTATCTGTGTAATATGCTTATTATCAACAAAAAGCCCCGACACCTTTGCGGGTTGTCAGGGCTTTGAAATTGGTTGCGGGGGTAGGATTTGAACCTACGACCTTCAGGTTATGAGCCTGACGAGCTACCGGGCTGCTCCACCCCGCGATTGAGACTGTAGCATCAGCTTGATCCGTTGGTGATGCAAGAAAAACTTCGTGGAGAAATTGCGCCGGTTGCCGGGCCGGGCGCTGAAGATTCAGACATCCTGACGCGCGAGGAAAGCAGCTGAGACGAGATTTGGCCCCGCCGTCACTTTGTCCCATGGCACGCCGCCACTGCAACTTCCCCGCACGTTTGCTCACGCCATCACCGCACGGCCTTCGCGGCCAGCGGTGGGGCGGTGTTTCAGCAAAAACATTTGTCGTCCGAGAGGTTGTTGTTGCCACAACCGGGAATTTCGCGAACATCCCCACCGTGTCGAAATCCGTTCCCATGCGTCCGAGGCTGGCCCACAAGGCCACACTTTCCTTCGCGATCGTGGCCAGCCAATACAACGCGCAGTTCACCCAGCCGCTGGTGGACAATGCCTACCGGGAACTCAACATGCTCGAACCTGGCGCGACCGTCTCCCTCGTCTCAGCCCCGGGATCGTTCGAAATTCCCCTGATAGTCCAGTCCGTGGCAGATCTGGAGCGCTACCAGGCCATCATCGCGCTCGGCCTTATTGTCCGGGGAGAAACCCCCCACGCCATGTTGATCGCCCAAAGCGTGACCACCTCCCTGCTTGATATTTCGCTGGCCCGCAGGGTCCCGGTCATTCACGGGGTCTTGCTCGTGGAAAACGAGGCACAGGCTCGAGCCCGGTGCCTCGATCAGAAATTCAACCGGGGGGTGGAAGCCGCGCGGGCCGCCGTGGCCGCCGCCCGCACGTTGCGCGACATCAAGTAAAAAGTCATGGGAGTCCGGCGAGATGCCCGCGAGGCAGCGGTCCAATACCTTTACCAGCGGGAGCTTCAGGCGGACGAAAGCGATGAGCTCCTCGAGGAATTCTACCGCCTCCGCGGCCTGAGCCCCAGCGCGAGGCGGTTTTGCGAAACGCTCCTGAAAGGGTGGGTGAACCACCGGGTGGAAATCGATGCCGCCATCCGCGAGCACGCCCGTAACTACGAGTTCTCCCGCCTCTCCGCAGTCGACAGAAACGTGCTTCGGGTCGCCTGCCAGGAACTCCTCTTCTGCGGGGACATCCCACCGGCGGTCGCCATCAACGAAGCCATCGAAATCGCCAAAAAATTCAGCACCGAGGAATCCGGAAAATTCGTCAACGGTGTCCTCGACAACATCCGCCGGACCCGCCGGAGCCCCTGATTTCATGCCGCTCGGTTTCCTGAAATCCTTCGTGCGAAAATTCGCCTCGCGTCCCGTGGACTGGGACGAGCTCGAGGAGGCGCTGGTCCGGGCGGACCTCGGCGTTCCCATGACCCTGAGGATCCTTGAAGCGTTGAGGGGCCGCGGGAACTCCGTGACCGGTGAAACCGCCGCAGAGGTGGCGAGGGAAGAAATCCTGAACGTGCTGCCGCCCGCGCTCCCGCTCCTGCGTCCCCTCCCATCGAAGCCAAAAGCCATCCTGGTGGTTGGGGTCAACGGGACGGGCAAAACAACCTCCTCCGCAAAACTGGCCCACTGGCTCAAATCCCACCGCCACTCCTGCCTTCTGGTCGCGGCCGACACTTTCCGGGCCGCCGCGATCGAACAGCTGGGAATCTGGGGGGAACGCCTCGGCATCGATGTCGTCAAAAGCCAGTATCAGGGAGACTCCGCCGCCCTCTGCTACGACGCGTGGACCAGCGCGCAGAAAAAAAACATCGAGTTCCTGGTCTGCGACACCGCCGGACGCCTCCACACCAAAAGCAACCTCATGCAGGAACTCTCCAAGGTCGCCAGAACGCTCGCCAAGCATGACGGGGATGCCCCCCACGAGAAGTGGCTCGTCGTGGACGCGACCACCGGAGCCAACGCCCTCGTGCAGGCCAAAGAATTCCACCGGTCCATCGGCCTCACCGGCCTGATCATGACCAAACTCGACGGGAGCGGCAAAGGCGGCGTGGCCGTCGCCATCCAACACGAACTCGGAATTCCCACCCGCTTTATCGGCACAGGCGAAAAGCCGGAAGATTTCGCGCCGTTCCAACGCGAGGCATTCGTCGCAAAAATCCTGTAGGCGTTCGGTGTTCAGGATTGCACGCTTTCAGGGGGGAGGCCGCATCACCGGTGTTGTCAAACCCCGCCGCCCCGGTTAGGAATGGTGGCCCCTAGGAAAAGGATGGGTGGCAGAGTGGTCGATTGCGCACGCCTGGAAAGCGTGTTTACCGAAAGGTAACGAGGGTTCGAATCCCTCCCCATCCGCTCTCTGTATCCCTGATAAATAGAGGCTTTACGAGCAGTATCCACTTTTAAACACCTGGCAGGAATTGTCAAAAAATCAGCGGAAAGGGTCAAAATTTGTCCCGGATTTGCCCCATGAATTATGGAGAGTGTTCTTGACTCTGCCGGGTTTTCCGGGTTAGACTGGCGGGACTTCTTTGCCGCTGATTTTGCGCTTCCGAGCCGATCCAAAACGATGAATTTACCGCTTGCTCATAGAAAAGTGCTGGTGGTCGATGACGAGCCTCTTGTCCGGCAGACGCTCGATTTCTGCCTCAGGGACGAATATGAAGTCATGACCGTCGCATCGGGTGAGGCGGCGCTGGAGGCCGTGCGGAAGGAGCCGTTTCCCGTCGTGATCCTCGATCTCTGCATGGAGGGGCTTTCCGGGATCGAGACGCTGAGGAAGCTGAAGGAAATCCGCGAGAACCAGAACGTGATTATTCTGACCGCCTACCAAACGATGGAGAGCGCGGTCAGCGCGTTGAATCTCGGGGCATTTTGTTACCTGACCAAGCCCTTCGAACAGGCGCAATTGAGGGAGGCGGTGGCCCGTGGAGTCGACGCCTTCAACCACCAGGTCCTGCGCGAGCGGGAAATGAAGGACCGCCTCCTGCATGTCCACGATGCGTTCTTCTCCCTCCTGTGCCATGAGTTCAATACGCCGATGAATATCGTGCTCGGGTTCTCCGATCTCCTCTCGTCCGCGATCACCGATGCCGAGCACATCTCCTGGGTGGAGGAAATCCAGAAATCCGGCACGCATCTCCATGAGATCCTGATGGAAATCGTGGATTACACGGCAGCATCCCACAATGCAGCCAGCGGAAAAAATTCCATCTTCTGCCCCAGGGATCTGCTGGCTTCTCTGGTCCCCCACTTTTCCTCCAGAAAGGTCAATCTGGTGCTGTCCGAAGGTTGTTCTCCCTCCCGGTTTGTCACGGGGCCTTCGGAATCGGTGGTTCTCATCGCCAGGAAGCTTGTCAGCATGGCCTCGCATAACGACTTGGCGGAGGTGCGCCTCGACAACTGGGTGGATGCCAGGGATTCCTCGGGGAAAGGGGTTCTGCACATCGAGGTCACCGGCACGGGACTTTCCCGGAATTGCCTTGGCCCGGACACAGTTTCCGAACTGTTGGAGCCCTATCGGTTTTCCAGCGTCGATGGGACGGGGCTGCGGATGGCTCTCGGCCTGGAACTCGCCACCAGCCGGAAGATCGCGGAATATGCGGGTGGGGAGATCGAGGTGTTTCCCGCCGAAAATGACGAGCTCGGGTTCCTGGCCAAAATCCCCGTCCGTTTCAATCCGGATTTGTAAGCCCAAATCATCACGGTCATCGGGCACCCGATCAACAAAGGCGGCAAACCAATCAGCTCTTTGCGGCCCGTTTGCGGGCTGTGGCGTCGAGGATTTTCTTTCTGAGCCGGAGTGATTTCGGGGTCACCTCGACATATTCGTCGGGCGCGATGTATTCGAGCGAGCGTTCGAGGCTCATGACGAGAGGAGGCGCGAGGGAAATCCCCTTCCCGTCTCCCTGGCTTCGCATGTTGGTGAGCTTTTTGGCCTTGCAGGGATTGACCGGCATGTCGTCCGGGCGCGCGTTTTCTCCGACGATCATCCCCTCGTAGATTTCCTCCTGGGGCCCGATGAAGAGGCGTCCGCGTTCCTGGATGGTGTCGAGGGCGTAGGCCATGCTGGTGCCGCCCTCCATCGAGACGAGGACGCCGTTGTTGCGGCTGGGGATCTCTCCTTTGTGAGGGCCGTATTCCTTGAAAAGGTGACTGGCGATGCCGTGTCCCTTGGTGACGTTGACGAGGTCGGTCTCAAAGCCGATGAGCCCGCGGGTCGGGATCGTCGCCTCCACGAGCACGCTGTGGGATTTGTGCTCCATGTTCGTGATCTCGGCCTTGCGGGAAGCGAGGGATTGAAGGATGTCACCGAGATTCTCGCTCGGAACGTCGACATACAATGTTTCCAACGGCTCCAGGGTCGGGCCGTCCCCCTCCCGCTTGAAGATCACCTCGGGGCGGGAAACCAGGATTTCAAAACCCTCCCGGCGCATCTGTTCGACCAAAATGGCGATCTGCATTTCCCCGCGGGCTTTCACGTCGAAATGCCCGGCGACCTCGGTGTCGCTCACCATGATGGAAACATTCGTCCGGGTTTCCTTGATCAGGCGGTCGCGGATCTGCCGGGCGGTCAGGAGCTTGCCCTCGCGCCCGGCAAGCGGGGAATCGTTCACGCAAATTTTCATCGCGATCGTCGGCGGGTCGATGTCCACAAAATGCAGCGCCTCGCGGTCCTCGGTGTCCGTCAGAGTCTCGCCGATGAAGACATCCTCGAAACCGGTGAGTCCGATGATGTCACCGGAGAACGCCTCTTCGATCTGGACTTTTTCGAGCCCCTCATGGCCGAAAAGCGCCGTGACTTTGCCGCGTTCCTTGCGCCCGTCGGCATGGATGCAGACGATGCTCTGGCCGACCTTCACCGAACCGCTGATGATGCGTCCGTAGGCGATGCGCCCGAGGTAATCGCTGTAGTCGAGGTTCGACACCAGCATCTGGAAAAATCCTGCATCCGAGGCTTTCGGGGCCGGGATGTGCCAGGCGATCGCCTCGTAGAGCGGGGTCATGGTATCGCTGGGATCAACGAGTTCGCGCTTGGCGTATCCATCCCTGGCGCTCGCATAAACGTGCGGAAAATCGAGCTGCTCGTCGCTGGCGTTGAGTTCGATGAAAAGCTCGAAGACCATGTCCAGAACCTTGTGCGGGCGCGCATTTTCCCGGTCGATCTTGTTGATGACGACGATCGGCTTGAGGCCGTTCTCCATGGCCTTGCGGAGCACGAACTTCGTCTGGGCCTGCGGGCCGTCGTGGGCATCGACCACGAGCAGGACGCCGTCCACCATCTTCATGATGCGCTCGACTTCGCCGCCGAAATCCGCGTGGCCGGGGGTATCCACGAGGTTGACGTGGTAGCCGTTCCAGCGAAACGCGGCATTCTTGGCGCGGATCGTGATCCCTTTTTCCTTCTCCAGGTCCATGGAATCCATCATGCGGATTTCGGTTTTTTGGTTCGCCCGGAATGTTCCCGCCTGCTTGAGAAGCTGGTCGACAAGCGTGGTCTTCCCGTGGTCGACGTGGGCGATGATGGCAATGTTGCGAATTTTATCCATAGAGTCAGCCGCTGGTAGGCGGGGCCGGACTATGCGGAGGCAAATGCCGCCTGTCAACCTGCCGTCGCTTTCTTTTCCATCCGACCTGATGCAACGGATTCCTGTTGAACCGGAACCCAAGCCTGCAAGACTGGCCGGATGAACAGAAAAACTCTTCTGGATATTCTGGCGACCCCCTCTCCCTCCGGATGGGAAAAAGCCGGGCAGTCAAAGTGGATGGGCTTGGTCCGAAAGGTCTCCGACCGGGTCAAGACGGACGCCTACGGCAATGCCTGGGCCGAGCTGGAGGGGACATCGAAATCCGCCCCCCGCGTGATGCTGGAGGCGCATTCCGATGAAATCGGCTTCATCGTGCGCCATATCGACGAAAAGGGCTTCCTCTCAATCGGCCCCATCGGCGGCTCCGACAAAACCCTCGTGGCCGCCCGGCGCATCACGATTTTCGGATCGATGGGCCAGGTTCCGGGCATCATCGGAAACACGGCGATCCACCTGAGAGACACGGCGAAGGACAAGGTTCTGGATTGGAAAGACCATTTCGTCGACATCGGGGCCCGCTCCGCCGAAGAAGTCACCAAACTGGGCATCCGGGTGGGGAATCCGGCGGTCTTTGATTCGGCATCCACGGGATTTCACGGGGACCATATCGTCGGACGCGCGCTGGACAACCGGATCGGCGGCTTCATCCTGGCGCTCACACTCGACAGGCTTCACTCGATGAAGAAAAGACCGCGCGCGACAACGCTCGCCGTAAACTGCGTCCAGGAGGAAATCGGCAGCCACGGCGCGAAAATGGCCGCCCACCGTCTCGCTCCCTCGTCCGCCATGATTTTTGATGTCACCCACGCCACCGACACCCCGGGCATCCAGGCCAGGGAACACGGGCGCGTGGAACTCGGAAAAGGCCCGACCCTCTCGCACGGGGCCGCCAACCATCCGCTGGTTGTCGAGCGGCTGATCGACGTCGCCGCCAAAGAAAAAATCCCGCTCCAGCACGAGGCGATCTCCCGCTCCACGAGAACCGATGCCGATGTCATCTATACGGCGCTGGACGGGATCCCCTGCGCCCTGATCTCGATCCCGCTGAGATACATGCACTCCCCGGTGGAGATGGTTTCCATGAAGGACGTCGAATCGGCTGCGCGGCTGGCCGCCGGATTCGTCGCCGGACTGTCCGACAAGGACACGTTCCGCGTCCACGGATGAGACGCCTTCCTGACGTGGCATGGGCATCTTGCCCCTGCGTAAAAACAGTCGGTCAAAACATGGGAAGGATGCCGGTGCCATGTCGCAACATGTTCGGGAAATCTTGCGGCTGCCTCTCCGGCCTGATTTCCTGAGGAACAGCATGTCCGAGGTTTACACCGCCGATGATCTGATTTCAGGAGGCAAGGTTTTTGCGGATCTGAATCCCCCCGCCCGGCTGGGTGTTTTCGGCGACCCGGTCGCGCATTCGAAATCCCCCGTTTTTCACAACGCCGCTCTCCGGGCGGCGGGCATCGACATGGGCTATGTTCGGATCCATGTTCCTGTGGAAAAAGCGCAGGCGGCATTCCATGCACTCCCGAAAGCCGGATTTTTGGGGGCCAATGTGACGATCCCGCACAAGGCCGCCGCGCTCGCGGCCGTGGACGAGGCCGATGACTACGCGCGCCGCTCCGGCAGCGTGAATACGGTCGTCGTCCATGGAGACCGGCTTCTGGGTTTCAACACCGACGGGCCCGGACTCGTGCGCGCGATCCGCGAGGAATTTGGCGTGGACCTTCACGATCTGCGGGTCGTGCTCCTGGGGGCGGGCGGAGGGGCCGGACGGGCCATCGCCGTCCAATGCGCGATGGAATCCTGCGAGCGGCTGGTCTTGGTGAACCGGACACTCGAAAAAGCGCAGGCGCTCACCGCCGAGCTCGCTTCCGCATTCCGGACAGACCACCTCGTGGGACCGGTCGACCGGATCCAGGCGATCCCGTTTGACGAACCGGCGCTGCGCCTGCAGCTCGCCCACGCGGATCTTGTCATCAATGCCACATCGGTCGGGATGCGGCGCACCGACCCCCCTTTGATTCCCTCCGCGCTGATCACGCCGAACCTCATGGTTTACGACACGGTTTACGCCTCGGGCAAATCGCGCCTGCTGGAAGACGCCGCCGGTGCGGGGGCGCGATGCGCGAACGGCCTCGGCATGCTGCTCCACCAGGGCGCGCTTTCCTTCGAGATTTGGTTCAACCGCACCGCACCGCTGGAAACCATGCGGCAGGCCCTCGCATCGCTCCCATGATCATCTCCATCGCCAGCACGCAATTTGTTTTTCTCGCCCTGGGCATGCTCGCCCTGAACGTCCTCCTCAAAGCCGGCGGCTACGCCCCCAACGTGGCGGGAACATTCCCGCCGCTGGCCCTGACGCTCGCCCACCAGGGCCTGTGGCTGTTCTGCGTGCCGCTCGCGTGGATCGCTTTCGCGACGGCCTGCGCGCATTTCAAGAATGCCGTGCTGAACGACAAACTCGCGCGGGCGACCGGGGTCGCGATCTCCTCCGCGATCTTTGTCGTCTACGTCTACGCGGGTTCGCGGTTTTTCTGACTCCGGAGAACGCAGATCCCGCTGCGTTCCATGTTTTTCGAGACGCAGCGGGAGCCGCCCCCAATCGGCTACTTCGCGGGCAGGCGGGCCTTGAATTCCGGGCGGTAGAACCAGTCCGACCAATAGCTCCAGCCCGCCTTCGTCATCTCCACCGGCGAGTCGATCCAGCCGCCTTTGCCATCCGGGCGACAGATTCGGTAGGAGTTTTTCCACATGACGGAGGTTCCCTGCGGGACATAGAGGAAGAGGTAGGGCTGGTCGCGGTAGATGATGTCCTGCATCCGTCCGGCCATGGACATGATTTTGTCGCGGTTGTATTCCTGCCGGATCGACTGGAGCAGCCTGTCCACCTCGGGGTTCTTGTAGCCGACGACGTTCAACTGCTCGGGGTTGGTTTGCGAAGAATGCCAGATCTGGAATTGGTCGTAGTCGTTTCCGAGCACCCAGCCCAAAACCATGGCATCGAAATCGCCCTTGTTCACATGGTTCTTGAGAAAGACCGCCCACTCGTAGAGTTCGACTTTGACCTCGATGCCGATCTTCCGGAATCCATCCTGCGCGAGAGTGGCGATGTCGCGGCGGATTTCGTTGCCATTGTTGGTGATGAGGGTGAACGAAAATCTCGTGCCATCTTTCACGCGGATGCCGTCCGGCCCGGGGACCCATCCCGCAGCGTCGAGCAGCGCGCGGGCCTTGTCGGGATCGTAGGTGAACGGGATCACCTCCGGGTTGAAAAACCACATCTGCGGTGTAAAGATCCCGGTGCTCTGGAGGCCGTGGCCGTAGAGGATGTATTTCACCATGTCAGGGACATCCACGGCATGCGCCATCGCCTGGCGGACGCGCTGGTCCTTGAAGAGCGGGCGGTTCAGGTTCCAGCCGATGTAGGTGTAGGAACCGGATGGCGACGAGAACACGTCGAAGCGCGGATCTTTTTCAAATGTGGAAACGGTCCAGGGCTCCGCCGCCCAGAAATCCACCTGCCGGGTTTCGAACGCCAGCCGCAGAGAGAGCTGGTCGGGAAGCGAACGGAAGACCATGCCATCGAGCCACGGGCCGGGGGAATCGAAGTAGTCCGGGTTCCGCACCACACGGATAAACTCGTTGGTCCTCCACTCGCCGAACCGGAAGGGGCCGGTGCCGACGGGAGCGCGGTTGAAATTCGAGGTCCACCAACCGGGGGATTTGCCTTCGAGGATGTGGGCGGGGAGGATCGACATCATCCAGCTCGTGAGAGCGGGGGAAAACGGTTTGCGGTAGGTGACCCGGACGGTCCGGAGACCCGGAGTCTCGATCTTTTGAATGAGATCGAAGTCGGGTTTCCTCGGCGAGGCGAACGCATCGTCCATGATCGACTCGTAGGTGAACGCCACATCGCGCGAGGTGAACGGCTTCCCGTCGTGCCAGCGGACGCGATCCCGGAGCGCGAACACGACGAGCGGCTCGGCAAGAAACGGGACGGCATCGCCCACCGTCACTTCCCCGCCTCCATGTCCGGAAAGCCAGGCCTCGATTTCGCTTTTCACCTCCGGCGCGGCGGTCAGTTCGAATGCTCCGCCGGATTCCACCCAATCCCTCACGACGCGGGCCGCCGGATTTTCGTCCCGGAAAGATTTCAGAACCGCTTTGGCATTCTCCTTGACCTGCACCCGGACCGTGACGAGCGGCTGGAGGGATTCAAGAGGCAGGCGGGAAAAGATGGCCTCGGACGCGCTCATTCCGGGCTCGGTAAACGAAAGCAGGAGAAAATTCCCCTCCAGTCGCGCCGCTTCGAGCCGCCAGCCCTCCCATTCCGCCCTCCAGGACTCCACCATTTTCAGGGCCGCCGACGACGAGGCGGAATTCTTGAAAACCACCGTGGTCGTCTGGCTGAGGGTCCATGATTTTGCAAGGTCCCCGACGATTTCGAGATTCTCGTCGTATTTCAGCAGGCCGTTGAAGATCGTCGCGAAAACCTGCGAAGCCGCCGAGTCGGCCTGCTGGATGGGATTCAGCGAAGACGGCTCGCCGAGAACCCCGATCGACATCTCATTTTTTTTCCCGGTCGAGAGGAAGGCGGAGTTCAGGAAACTTGCGGCGATCAGGACCAGGAGGAGGACCGGCAGACCGTAGATGAAGTATCGGGCGACGCGCATGGCGATAAGCGCTCAGGAATTTTTCCCGCCTCCAGCAAGGCGTCAAGCGGGATTTAGTCGGACTCGAACTGGCTCATGAGCCGGAGGAGGCGGGAGCGGTCCTCGATCTGGGCGGCATCGACGGTCTTGAGACGCTCCAGGCTGAAGGCCTCGACGTTGAAGCTGGCGAGGACGGTGCCGAAGACCACCGCGCGACGGAGGGATCCAAAATTCACGGGCCCCGAATCGTTCTCGCGGGCAAGCACCCCGGCCAGGCCGCCGGCAAACGTGTCGCCGGCCCCGGTCGGATCGCGGATGTCTTCCAGCGGGTAGGCCGGGCAGCTGAAAAACTCGCCGCTTGCGCCGAAGAGGAGACACCCGTGCTCTCCCTTTTTGATCGCGACGTATTTCGGACCGAGCGCGAGAATGGATTTGGCGGCCTTGACGAGATTCGTCTGGTTGGTGAGCTGCCGGGCCTCGCCGTCGTTGAGGATCAGCATGTCCACCCGCCCCAGGAGACGGATGAGGGATTCTTTTGCGATGTTGATCCACAGGTCCATCGTGTCCGCAACGACGAAGCGGGGCTTCAGGACCTGGTCCAGAACGTGGTGCTGGAGGTCGGGGGCGATGTTCGCGAGGAGAACAAACGGCGTGGATTTGTAATTCGCGGGAAGCGTTGGCGTGAAATGCTCGAAGACGTTCAGTTCCACCGAGCGGGTCTCGCGCGTGTTCATGTCCCACATGTATTCGCCCGACCAGCGGAAGGTCTTTCCGGGGACGGTCTGGAGGCCCTCCAGATCGATCCGGCGGCTGCGGAGGAGGTCGATGTGGTCTTTGGGGAAATCCTCGCCGACAATGCCGACGAGGTTGACCGGGCTGAAATACGAAGCTGCGACGGCGGCATAGGACGCCGAGCCGCCGAGGAGACCGGGATGCTCCTCGACCGGGGTCTTGATGTCATCCAGCGCGATGGAACCGACGATGAGGACGGACATGTGGTTGCCTCTCAGATCGTCTTGCAGAACTCTTCGATCCGGTCGAGGCCGGTCTTGATGATGTCGAGGCTCGTCGCGTAGCTGAGACGGACGGTCCGGTCATCGCCGAACGCCACTCCCGGCACCAGCGCGACATTCGCCTTGCTGAGCAGGCGGTCGGCAAAATTCTGGGACTTCAGGCCGAACGAGCTCACGTTCGCCAGGACATAGAATGCGCCGAGCGGACGCACCGCCTTGATGCCGGAGATGGCGTTCAGGCGCTCGAACATGTATTGGCGGCGGATATCGAACTCCTCGCGCATGTCGGTGACGCACTGCTGGTCGCCGGTCAAAGCGGCTAGGCCGCCGTATTGCGCGAACGAACACGGGTTCGACGTCATGTGGCTCTGCATCGAGTCGATGGCTTTGGCGATCGGTTCCGGCGCCCCGAGATAACCGAGCCTCCAGCCGGTCATCGCGTAGGCCTTGCTGAAGCCGTTGACGGTGATCGTGAGGTCGTAGGCTTCGGGGGTGAGCGACGCGATGCTCACATGCTCCGCCCCGTCGTAGGTCAGCTTCTCGTAGATTTCGTCGGAAAGGATGTAGATATCCTCCTCGGCAGCCACCTCGGAAATGGCCCGCAGCTCCTCACGGGTGTAAACGGAACCGGTCGGGTTGCCGGGCGAATTGATGATGACCATTTTCGTGCACGGGGTCATCGCATTTTCAAACTCCTCCGCGGTCATCTTCCAGTCGTTTTCCTCTTTGGTCTGGACGATCACGGGCACGCCGCCGGCGATGCGGACCATCTCCGGGTAGCTGAGCCAGAAAGGCGCGGGAATCACCACCTCGTCTCCGGGGTTCACCGCCGCGGCGATCGCGTTGAAACAGGCCTGCTTCGCCCCGTTGCTGACGATGATCTGGCCGGGCTTGTATTCGAGCTTGTTGTCCGTGGCAAATTTCCTGGAGATCGCCTGGCGGAGTTCGGGGATGCCGGAGCTTGGGGTGTATTTCGTGTGCCCGTCCTTGAGGGCGGCGATGGCGGCGGCCTTGATATGCTCGGGCGTGTCCAAGTCGGGTTCTCCGGCTCCGAATCCGCAAACATCAACGCCTTCGGCCTTGAGGGCCTTGGCTTTGCTGTCGATGGCAAGGGTGAGTGACGGGGTGAGTTCGGTGAGTCGGGACGCAATTTCCATAATGTAGAGAAGGTTGGTATTTAGACGCGCACGCCGTGCGCTTCAAGCAGCGGTTTCAAATTGTTTTCGGCGACCCGGATGATCTCCATCTCGCGGCGCGCGTTCTCCGGGGAGTCCGACGCGTGTGCCGCGTTGATCATGACGGTTTGGCCGAATTCTTTCCGGATCGATCCGGGGGGGGCTTTCGAGGGATCGGTCGGGCCGAGCACCTCCCGGATTTTTGCGATGGCATCGATCCCGCGGTAAACGAGGGCCACGCATTTCTCCGTTCCCGGAACATCGCGTCGGTCGGGGGGGCACTGGGCCGGGCGGGAGCCCGCCATGAATTGCACGATCGACTCCCAGTGGGCGCGGCCGGCGATTGGGCCGAGGAGTTCGCCCATCGAGGACTCGGTGGCGGCATCGAGCGGCACGCCGAGTTCCTCCTCGACAACAAGCCTCGCCCGCTTGCCGCTCGGCTCCCGCATTTTGTCGAGCAGGACACCGAGGACCGGGCCGTAAAAAACCTCCGCCTCCGCCACGCTCATATGGTGGACCTTGAAACCGATGATCGAGAGCCCGCTTCTGGAAAACGTGTCGATGACGCCGCCCGGACGGGCGTTCGGGAAACGGAAGTTGTCGGGCTTGATCAGGACGAGCGTCGTCTCGACGTTCTCGCCGGCCGGGAAAATCACGCTGTCTTCGAGAACTCCTCCTTCGGAGTCGGAATGCTTCGCCCACAGGGCCAGGTGGGCGGATGCGGCGGCGGAATCCGGTGCCGCAAGCACGGCCGGTTCGAAATAGACCACCTTCCCATCCTCCACGATGCAGTCGCCATAGGTGTCGCGGATCGTTTCCCCCCTGGGCCGGTCCGCGACGATGTGGCCGGTGACGGCCCGGGTTTTCAAAACGGCGTCCTCGCCGCGAAGGACCAGAAGAAGAACCCTCGGAGGGGTCCCATCGGGGGCGGTCACGAAATTCTTGCGAACATATGTCCGGATCAATTCCTGGACGGCCTCGTGTTTCGGGTCCGGTTCGCCGGCGGCCATGTCTGCGTAGGCATCCGCGAGTTCCTTTCCCGGAGAAAACATCCTGCCCCCCACCAGTTCCAATCCCGTCCTTGCCAACAGGCGGGAAATGATTCCGCCCGTCCGCGACTTGCGCAGGGAATAAGGTGTGAGGAGAACGTAGGAAAGCTCGTCGGCCATGAATTTATTCTGGACCGCCCGCGACAAGGCGGACCGGTCTCGGGCAGTCGGGGAGCCTACCGGGGGCACACGCGGCCCGTCAACTGGGATTTTTTCGCATGTCGGCGGCGGGGCACCCAAATCCGCGGGTAAGGGAAGAAATGAGAGGAGAGCGGATCGACGACATGTCGATGACGCGGGAGGGCGAAGCTCCGTCCCGGGAGGGCGAAGCTCCGTCTGAGCCGTAATTAATGGGCTCACACACCACCGGCAGCCGGGAGGCTGCGGGGAAGCCTGCCGCAGGCAGCCCGTCAGGGCATGACCTGCTGGGAAGCGGGCATG
>JBAYTU010000085.1:0-14912 GCA_041675465.1 Terrimicrobiaceae bacterium
AGTCGCCCCTTCATCAAATCAAACCTTTGCGCTATTGCCTCCAAGTCGCTGGTGCGATCTTTCACATCGGCACAATCGCCGAAACTCCATGCTGTATCAAGTTATTTCTGGACGATTCCTAAACGCTCCAGTCACATTGGCGGCAACAACCGGAACCAACCATGCGATCCAAAACCACAGCACCTCCGGCACGTTCGTGATCAACGGTGACGTCACTTCCAGTACGACCTCCGCGGGAACCACCATCCTTCAGTTGCAGGGAACGAACACAACCGCGAATGCCATCAACGGAAACATCTCCGACAACACGAGCGGTTCCATTCTGGCCATCACCAAAAATACCGGTGCAGGCGCATGGGTTCTGTCCGGCGGGAACACCTACACCGGTGCGACGACAGTTTCGGTCGGCACTTTGTTGGTCAACGGCACTCATAACGGCGGAAGCGCAAACGGCTATACGGTTGGCGCGACGGGAATTTTGGGAGGCACGGGCGCGATTACGACAGCTTCCGTGACGACGGCTGCCGGTTCCAAACTGGTGCCTGGCGGAACGGGAATTGCCGAAGACCTTAGCTTCACCCTGGCTTCCGGGGCATCGGCGATGGATGTTTCCCTCAGCTCCAACGATTCGGGAGCCTACCTTTTCGATCTTGCCGCACCCTCCGCGAGCGACAAGGTCGTGCTGGCTCTGGGCGCACTCAACATCGGGTCGATGACCAATTCCGACTTTGTTTTCACGGAGTTGTCGGGCTTCAGTAATGGCACATATGTCCTGTTCGATGCCAGCTCGGCAATCACCGGATCGGTGACCAGCGCGCTGAATTCGATTAGTTTCACGGGCGGGCGCACCGGCACGTTGTCACTTGATGCCCTTAACAACAACGTGCTGCTGACCGTCGTTCCCGAACCGACCACCTGGGCACTCCTTGCCTTCAGCCTGACGAGCATCATGGTCCTGCGCCGCAGACGGGCGCGATAGTTTTGGGGTCGGGCGCGATGGGATGGGGTTCCATCGCGCCCTCTTCCGGTTTTTGAAACCCGGTGCAATCAGGCTTGCCGCAATCTTCTTGAAACCGAATCATCCATTCACTGGATTTACCCTCATTGAGGTTCTTGCGGTCATTGCCATCATCGGCGTGCTCGCAGTCCTGCTTTTTCCAGCTTTCGGAAATCTGACCAAGCATGCCTTCGCTGCAAAATCGGCTTCAAATCTTCGCCAGACCCATGTCGCCGCGCAGGGATGGTCTGCGGACAACAATGGCGTCATTGTCCCGTGTTACACACCGGGCGACGGGGTTGCCAATTCCCCGAGGCATTTCACCGCGCTTCTGGCTCCCTACCTTAGGATTGACACAAACCTGTTCTCCAAAAACGCGCCGTCTGATGCGTCATTCACCCTTGCTCCCCAGATGCCGGTCTACGTGTATCCCGGGCATCCGCAGCGTTTCGGATATGGATATAACTACGCTTATTTGAGCATTGTCAACACAGGCCAGGGATGGAATCGTCAGGTTCCGCTTGCGGGCGTGGCGCATCCTTCGCAAACAGTGTTTTTAGTCACTTGCAAAAGCAATGCGGCTGATGACGAAGCTTTTCTTAGCTGGCGCTCGTTTGTTCGTCCGCCGAGCGTTTATAAGAGCCTCAAGGACCACGTTCCCGCGTTCGAGTCGCCCGGAAACACCGCGCAGGTCCTTTGGCTTGACGGCCACATCACCCAGGAAACAGAGGAGCATCTGATGGCTGACGATGCCCTCTGGGACCTCGAGTAGCCGATTCCCATTATCCTCATTTTTCCTCATCCCCGCATCATCCCCCCATTACCCCATGAACGTGCCCCCCTGTCTCAACATCCGCGCCTCTCGAGACGCCGCTTCGCGCTTGACGCGCGCCCTCATCTGCGCCGTCTGCTTTTCCACGCAGACGCATGCGCTTACTCCGGCTGACGTGACCGGTCCCGACGGCATTGTCTATCCCGACTGGCGCGGCGCCGGCGTCCCATGGGGCATCCCATCGTCTCCGGTTGTGAGAACATCCATTACGAGCCAGCCCGCGTATCCGGGCGACATCGCGCTGGCGCTCGAACAGGCTGCGGCCTACGCGTCCGCCCAGGGCGGTGGAGTCATCACCATTCCGTCCGGCACGTTCTACCTTGACCGCCCCGTCCTTATTACTCAGGACAACGTGATTCTCCGCGGCGCGGGCGGGGAGTCCACCAAGTTCGTCTTTCGCTACATGCCCCAAGGTGTCAGCTTTTACAAGCCGGTCGACGGCGCGTCCGTCACCAAAAACGGCTGGATCGAAGTTCACGCCAATCCGGTGAACCTGTCGAAGATCACCCTCAAGTCGGGCGCAACAACGATCAAGGAGGTCGTGGCGGTAACTCCTCCCGGCGCATTTTCGCTGACATCTGCGGGTACGGCCTGCATCAAAAAGATCGGCCCGGGGATCAAGGTGTTGACTGCGGTTGCGACGTACTCCGACGGATCGACCCTGACCCGGGACATTACGGTGAATCTCGTAAACGGAACCGATCCGAATTCCTATCTCGTTCCCCTTCAACTCGGAGCAATCAACTTCTACGGAGGCGGCGAAGTTGGCGGTCAGTTCCTCCTCGCGGCGAACGGCGTCCGCGGCGACACCGCTTTGACTTTGGCGGCGGGACACGGCATTGCCGTCGGCGACAAGATTCAACTGACCGCCCCCGCCACGGCGGCGTGGAATGCGGCCGTGCAGAATGCCTGCACAGCGAATGTGAATGACTTTCGCGAGTATCTTTACGAAGTCCTGTCGGTGAGTGGCAACGTCATTACGCTCAATCAGCCGCTGCGCATCGACTACCCCGTGAGCGACGGATCATTTATTCAAAAGTTTGTTCCCATCAGCGGCTGTGGCGTCGAGAACCTTTCCCTGACTCAAAACGCGAATCTCCGCACGAACGGCATCACTTTTTCAAAAGCGTGGAAGTGCTGGGCAAGGAATGTCAAGGTCACGAAGACCGGATGGAATCCGCTCTACTTCCTCGCCTCGAAATGGTGCGAAATAAGGGACTGTGTCTTTGACGACCAGTGGGTCAGCGTGTCCTACGTTGGATGGGAGCGTTGTTATGACTGCCTGATGGACGGGATCACCACCCGCGGCGTGCGGCACGCGCCGCTGCTTCAGTGGTCTGCGGCGGGAAACGTGATCCGCAACAGCGCGTTCTACGACAGCGACGCCCAGTGGCATGCCGGCTGGACGAACGAGAACTTGATCGAGAACTGCGTCGTGGAGTCCAATTTTGGCAGTGGTGGATACGGATACGGCATGTGGTCCTCTCCGCCAAACGACGCGTCGCACGGTCCGAACGGGCCGCGCAATGTGATCTACAACAGTGACATTTCATCCCCCCTCGCCGGGGTGTGGCTCGGAGGCCAGAACAAGGGGTGGATATTCCGTTACAACCGCATGGCCACGGATGCGGGGCAGGGCATCTTTGCGCAAAAAGACAGCTCCGGCCACATCATCAGGGACAACGTGTTCTCAATGAGAAACAGTGCCAATGGCGTCTGGCTCAATGACACAACGTGCGCCGGCATCCAGATCGTCAATAATACGTTCAGGGGCGTCGCGGGAGCGTCTGGAATCGTCGGCGGGGCGATGGGCGCCTCGCTGTTGCAGGGAAACGCCGCGACGGACACTCTCGCCAAGCTTTCATTTGCCAATTCGGGCTTCGAGAACGGATTGACCACGTGGACGACGACGGATGCAATGTTCCAAGGGGTGTCTTCGGCGGCGCATGCCGGAAGCGCCGGACTTCGCGTCACGGATGACAGCACTGCGTCCGGCGGATTGCTCTACTCGCAAACTTTCACCGTGCAGCCGGGCAAGGGATACGCGATCCGGTATTGGGCGAAGACCGTGTCCGGAACGGATCCCAAAGCCGTGGGCGTCTATCTCTACTACTACGACGCGGCCGGGAAAAAAATCAGCAGTTTTCCGGGCTATGTGCCTCTCAATGCGTTCTGGGGACAGTATGTTGTCGAGCAGGTCGCCCCGACAAACGCAGCAACAGCGCGGGTCTTTGTCCGAACCCTGGTGGAGGCCACGGTTCAGATGGACATGGATGACTTTGAGTTCGGTCAGATCCCTTTCGAGATTCCCAACAACGGCTTCGAAAGCGGTACGCTCGCGCAGTGGAGCGTTGTAGGCGACAACGGCATGAGCGCTGCGTCCGCTGCGGCGGCGTATCAGTCGGGATTTGGCGTGCGGGTGCAGGATGGCAGTACGACTCTCCAGTCGAAGCTGAGCAGCGCAACTCTTCCAGCAGTGCCGGGGAATTGTTACCAAACGCGCTTTTGGGCCAGAGTGACCTCGGGCACCGGGATGAGCGTTGACTTTCTGTTTCTTGACGCGAATGGAGCAAACCTTGGACAAGTGACCCAGGATATTCCTTCCAATACCTCCGAATGGCGGCAATATGTCCTGCGCGCTGACGCTCCGGCGGGCGCCGTTTCCGTTTACCTGCAGGTTCACTCCCACGCGGATGCGGTGGTAACGGCCGATTTTGACAATTTTATCTTTTCGGAATCCGATCCGCGGCCCGTGGCGGCTACGCCATCGATCTTCGATTGGCAGCGACAGGGAGGAAGCCTCCCTGCGGCGCCAGCCGGTCTGTCCGCGACGGGGAGCTACAAGAAGATCCTTCTCGCGTGGTCTCCCGTTGCAGGTGCAAGCTCCTACAGCATCAAGCGCGCTCTCGCGGCGGAGGGCCCGTTTGTTACCGTTGCGACGGGGGTCAGCGCGTCCAGCTATTCCGACTTTATCGGATTGATGGGAGCGACACGCTATTATGTCATTACTGCGGTGAATGCCGCTGGTGAAAGCGGCCCGTCCAACGTCGCGCACGCGACGACCCTGCCATGAAATCCGACAAACTCTTCGTCCATCCGCTGTTTGCTCTCCGCAGAATCGCAGTGCCCTGCGGGAGGTCTCCAATGGCGGACGCCCGAAGAATGGCCGCGCTTGTCGTGGCGTGCGTATTGTCATGCGCCCCGGCAATCGCGCAAGAGGCGCTAAAATCCCAAATGGACGTGCCTAAGCCGCTTGAAAAATCCGACGCGCCCAATGCCTTCCGCGTCTTGTTCATAGGCGACAGCATCACGCTTCATGGCACAAGCGCCAAACTCGCGGCCAAGCTTGGCTGGGATCACGTCGCCGGCATGGCGGCCAGCGGGGAGGCAAGGGATTACGCGCATGTATTTTCCGGACTGCTCCAAGGTGCGTTACCCGACCGCAGCGTCGAACTGTATTTCCACACCTACGGAGGCAGTGGCACCGTAGCCCAGCGGTTGTCGGCCATTGACGTCGTCCGGCCCGTGGAACCCCATCTGGTGGTCATCCAGCTTGGCGAACACGAAAAGGACCGCTCGGGGCTGGACAAACTCCGCGCGGATCTGGCGGCACTCGTCACCACTTTCAACGCGCAGAATCCCCCACCGTCGGTGATTTGCGCCGGTCCCTGGTCTCCGCCGCCCGCCTCGGGCAAGTCGAGCTACGACGGCTGGGCAGGTGAGGTGGAGACAGCGATGCGGGAGGTTTGCGCGCAAAAAAATATCCCGTTCATTTCGGTCCGCAATCTCGCGGAGGATCCGGCCTGCAGCGGATGGGGGAAAAGCGATGGTGTCAAGTGGCATCCCAATGACAAGGGGCACGAAGGCTATGCGCGAAAATATTTCACCGCCTGGCAGTTGCATCAGGCCAACATTATCAACGATAAATGAGGGATCTTTTTGATGTCATGGTCGTCGGTGCCGGCCCTGCGGGCTTTGGCGCGGCAGTGGCTGCGGCCCGCGCGGGCAGGAAAACCGCGCTGGTCGAGCGCCACGATGTCCCCGGCGGCATGGGCACGGCCGCTCTCGTCAACAACTTCTGCCCGGCCCATCTGGATGGCAAACGGCTCATCATTGGAGGCGTCTTCGGGGAGCTTCGTCGCCGCCTGATTGCCCGGCGCGCGCTCTACTCGGCGGCGGATGATGCCAGCTCGATTGGAGAGTATTACGATCCGGAGGTATTCGTCGCGGAAATGAACACCATGCTCGATGATGCCGACGTGCGGTGCTTCTACGGTGCCCGGATCGAGAGCGCGGAATTTGTTTCAACAGAATCCTGTTTGCAGCTCGCCGGAGGGCACCCCCTGCGGGCCCGCGCGCTGGTTGATGCAACCGGCGACGCCGTGTTGGCCGCCCTGGGAGGAGCGTCCTTCCGATTTGGGCGTCCCTCCGATGGCGCAGTGATGCCGCTGACGTATTGCTTCACCATGGGACCGGTGGATCTTGCCGAACTGGGCAGGTCGTTTCCCAACTGCCTGCGGCATGATGCGCGCATGGATGAAGAATATTGCTGCATCATTGGATGCCCGGAAATTGACGGGCTTGTGAGAAACGCCCGCCGGAAAGGCGCCCTCGGCATCCCGCTGGACCGTGTTCCTTCGGTGGTAAGCGTCCCAGGGCGTCCGGAAATCGTGACAGTGAACTTTGGCCGGGTGCAATGCAAAGACCCGACCGAGCCAGTGCTGCTCGAGCAGGCAACGAGGGAGGGATTGGAACAGATCGGCGAGGCGGTGCGGTTCCTACGCGGGACAATACCGGGATTCGGTCGCGCGGAGTTGCAAGAAATCGCGAGGCAGATCGGAGTGAGGCAAAGCCGCCAGGTCGAGGGTCTTTACGAACTGACGGCAGACGACTGTCTTTCCTGCCGACAGTTCGACGACGTGATTGCCCAATGCTCCTACTCGCTCGACATCCATGAATCCGGAAGCGACGGAATCACCCTCAAGCGCCTCCCCCCCGGTGAGCACTACGATATCCCCTGGAGATGCCTCATTCCCAAGAACGGCCCGCCTCATCTCGTTGTCGCGGGGCGCTCGATCTCCGCGAGCGCGGAAGCCATGAGCTCGCTGCGCGTGTCGCCCTCCGCCCTGGCCATCGGCGAGGCGGCAGGCGTGACCGCCGCGCTGGCGAGCGAGCGAACTATCCCCGTGAGATCCGTGGACTGGCGCGAGGTGCAAGCGTTCCTCCTCGATCAGGGGGCCATTTTAAACTGACATGAAAATTTTGCTCCTCTCTGCCATCATTCCCGCGCTGGCCCTTGCCCAGGCCCCTCTCCAACCCCGCTCCGCTTCCGCGTTCAATCAAAGCGGCGCTGAAATCCGGCTGAAAAATCCGCTTCAAAACCTCTTCGAGTTTCGGGATGCAGACACTTTGAGAATTGTGCCTCTCGATGAGATTGCAGGCTGCGATGGAGCGGTGATACTGGATTTTGAACACGGGAGCGGATGGCCGGCGGTTGAGCATGAGCTGGTAAAGGCACCCCAAGGCGAGGGGTGGATCGCGTTGTCAAACCTTGCCGGGCTATTGCCGTTTCAATCCGAAGAGGCTGTTCCTCCCGTTAAGGTCGGAGCCGTCACGGTAACGATGACCCCTGCGGTCTTTAGTGCCGCGGACGATAAGCCCCGGGATCTGGACCCCGGAAACACCGGCGTATTTTTGGTCAAATCTCCGGAAGGGGCCATGCCCTCAGGCGCACAGGGACTCGTCGCTGCTCCGCGGCTTGTTCCAGCTGCGGCCGACGGCCCCGTTCAGGGCGAAGAGCGGAAGGGGTTGCCGGTGGGGTTCCTCATTCGCTTTTCCCCACCCGTCAAAGCTGCCGGATTTGCTCATTTCAACGGCGATATCGTCGTCGCCGTGTTCGGGAAGGACGACAAGCTTCTCGGGCAAATCCGCCAGGGCGCCAAGCCGGATGCTGTATTTTCCTACGGGTTTGAGGGCGGCGCAATCCACGCGATCTTTGTTGGCAACGTCTTTGCCGAGGACGGCGTTCTGGACGACTTGGTTTTTGTCCCATGAATAAACCCACGGACAATGACTTAGAAGGAGCGCTCTGGATCTGGCCGGAGATCGGCGGGGGTGGTCTTGCATCAAATGCAGCGACCTTTGCGGAATACGCGCAAAAAGCGTTTGAAGCTTTCAAAAACCGCAGCAACCCCATCACTTCCTTTCAATGAAGGCCAGCGCGCCAGTGATCATGACAGCGGACGGCCTCGCCGCGGCGACGGCCCCCGCAACACTTCCCTCTTCTGAAACTCAAGGCATGCAGCGGCTCTCGCTCGCCAAGTTGAAGGTTTGGGAGGAATTCAAGTATGGCATGTTTATTAGCTTTGGCATGTCGACATTCGACGCTGACGAGTTTTCCAAAGGCGACCGTCCGTCTTCGTTCTATGCACCGGACCAGTTGGATGTCGGCCAATGGGTTTCCGTTGCGCGGGATGCCGGAATGAAGTATGCCGTGCTGACCGCAAAGCATGTCGCGGGCCATTGCCTCTGGCCATCGAAACATACGGACTATCATGTCGGGACGAGCGGAAATACCACGGACGTGGTGGAGGCATTCGTCGTTGCCTGCAATCAACGTGGCGTCAAGCCGTGCCTCTATTATTGCTCGTGGGACAACCACCACAAGTTTGGGTCACAGACACCGACGGATGTCATCGGCCTGCCAAGAGATCAACAGGCAGCCACGAAGCCTTTCACGACGCGGGAATATCAGGACTTTCAAATGCGCCAATTGGAAGAACTGCTGACGAATTATGGCTCCATTTTCGAAGTATGGATAGACATTCCCATCGTGCTCCCGCGCGCCTGCCGCAACGATCTCTACCGGCAGATCGCGGCATGGCAGCCCGAATCGGTGATCATGATGAACCACGGTGTCGGCAACGCTTCCACTTTCAATGTGGACAAGGCCTGGCCGACGGATCTCATCGCGATGGAGCGCTCGTTGCCGGACGGCGCGACAGGCTTTGTGCCATGGCGCACCATCGAGGGAAAAACCTATTACATGCCCGGTGAAGTCTCGGATTGTCTCGGCCGCGAATGGTTTTATGTCGAGAATGACGTCCCGCGAAGCGACGCGGAATTGCTCGGAATGTATCTGACGTCCACGAGTCGGCAGGCGAATTTTCTCCTGAGTGTCGGGCCAGACCGGCATGGGTTGATACCGGCGCGTTACTCTGAATCCCTCATGCGTCTGCGCAAAAATATCGACCGCTTGTAACGACGGAAACATCCATGAAACAATGTCCCGTTCCCGAAATTGAAGACTGCCAGCTGCGCCTGCCCAATATCACCATTTTTCTTTTAGTCCTGTTGGCTGCTGGAAACGCATTGGCAGATGATCCGTTGGTGCTGGCTCCGGCTCCGCAGATGGAGGGCTATGTGCTCGATACGAATGGCGACGAGGCGGGGGACGCCAAGTTGCTTGGCTACAAGGTGCCTGATCTGCCGGTAGGAGAGATGAATGAGACAACGGAAGCCAGGGTGTGGATTCCGTTTGTGCTGACTGAAGAACAAAGGGCGAGTGTCATGCAGCCGGGAACCTCTGCCACCCTGCGATTGTTCCTTGCGGCAAACAACGGTACACAGGGATTGCACGTCGATCTGTATGGATCGGGCTATCGAAGCGATTTTCGTGTCAGCCAGAATGATTATGCGACACTCCGAAAGAAGCTCGTCGCGAAGGTGTTCGATGCTGAAAGCAAAGCGGGCGCCGGGTGTGAGTTCGACGTCACGGATTTCGTGCGCGAGGAGGCGGCCCGCCCGAATGCGGCAGGCTCCGGATTCGGGTTCCTGTTGCAAGTGCATGACGAAACCTTGCTGCCCAAAGCGGATGGCGTACAAAATGTGTTCAAGGTCGGTTCCTCGGGGCGGCCGACTTTGGAAGAGCGTCCGACGCTCGTCATTTCCGGCAAACCGAGAGTGGCGAATCCGACTGACCCGGAGCCGGAGGATCCAAAAGCGCTGCGCGTGCTGATTCTTGGAAACAGCATCCTCTTGAACGGCCCCATGTTGAAGAAAGGCTGGGCGGGCAACTGGGGAATGGCTGCAAGCAAGCCTGAGGCCGATTTTGCGCACCTGTTGATGAAACGTATCCAGGAAAACGTGAAGCGACCGGTAGTGTTCAAGCTCCACAACATTGCTTTTTGGGAAAGAAACTGGCCGACCATCAGGGACGATGACCCGATGGTGACGTATGCGAGGGATTTCAATCCGGACATCATCATTTCCTGCATTGCCGAGAATACCGGCCTACACGACGAACAGGTGGACACCTACGCGGCGAAATACGAGGCCATGATCTCGGACATTGCGCGAGGAGCCGATGGCAAGCGCAACGCGGACGTGGTCGTGCGCACCAGCTTTTGGAAAATCAATGCGAATACCGATCTGGCGCTTTCAAAAGTCGCGGCGCGGCGGGGATGGCCGTGTGTGAAGTGCAGTGATCTCTGCGATGAGAGCGCCAATATGGCAACGCATGTCACCTACCCTCTCGGCCCGGAGCCCGTTGATCCCGGAGTCCGGGCTCATCCGGGCGACGCCGGCATGAAGGCGATCGCCGACCGGATTTGGGACAAGGCG
This sequence comes from Terrimicrobiaceae bacterium, assembly GCA_041675465.1. Classification (GTDB taxonomy): domain Bacteria; phylum Verrucomicrobiota; class Verrucomicrobiia; order Chthoniobacterales; family Terrimicrobiaceae; genus QYQL01. The sequence continues at coordinate 10,452 of JBAYTU010000085.1, forward strand.
TTGTCCGGGCTGCTGTCGCGAAAGTATCCGAAAGAAAACCTATGAAAACCCATGAAAACACTCGTTAACAATATCACTTGCGCCGGCATCCTAAGCATTAGCATTCTCGGCGCAGGAGCAGCCCCCGCGCGGGCTCAAATCCCGCCAATATCCGCGACCCCCATTGGGAGGGGCGTCCAGGAAGTCAAAGCAGAGTCAAAGCCTTCACCCTCGATGGCCGCAGATGGGATGGCAGAACAGGAGACCCGAAGGCTCAGGGGGTTCACCGTGGACAAAATGGACCCTGCCAATCTCGAGTCGATGAAGAGGGACTGGAACGCCAATTCCGTCAGGGTCATGCTGCGCCCATTCCTTGCCAGCAGACAATTGGGATCAAAAACTTATGAGGATGGATGGAAGCAGCTTTTGAAGGAAATGCCCGCATATTTGGACAAGGCCAAAGAACTTGGCATCGGTGTCATCTTCGACCTCCACGAAGTGCCCAATGACAATCAAAAGACCTATGGCAGTGACAGAAAAAAGCAGAAGTCCGAATTCTGGCAGGACCGAAGCAACCTCGAAGTGGCGATCCAATGCTGGAAACAGGTTGCAGAACTGTGCAAAGGCAGGAAACAGGTGATCTGGTATGACATCCTCAACGAGCCTCTCGACTGGGCGGACTTCCCCAAACATGTGAAGGTCTGGCCGGAATGGGCGCAGGCAATGATCGACGAAATCAGGAAAACAGATCCGAAAACACCGGTGGTTGTGGAGGTCGGTCCCGGAGGGCTCTGCTGGGGATTCAAGGACTTTCCGGTCCTTAAGGGGGCGAACATCATATACTCCACGCACCAGTATCAGCCCCACCAATACACGCACCAAGGCATATCCGGCCTGAACAACACGGACCTCGCGAAGGCCTATCTGGCCATGCAGCAGAAATGGCCGGGGCAGTTCTCCGACACCGGAGGGGGCATGTGGGACAAGGATCGCCTCTACAAGGAACTCGCCTCGATGATAGAATTCCAGAAGAAGAACAATGTCAGGATCTATATCAGCGAGTTCGGCGTTGTCAGATGGTCTCCCGGCTCGGCCGACTACGTCAGGGACAACTTGGATATCTTCGAGGAGTTCGGATGGGATTGGACGTTCCACGCATACAAGGAGAATCCGATCTGGGATCCGGAATATGAACCGGTGTTCGGCCAGAATATCAAGGTCAAGGAAACGACGCCGGTGGGGACCGTTCTGAAATCGTATTTCAAGAAGAATTCGTTTGGTGACAAATGATGTGGCTGCAACCGGCCAAGATTTGAAGAATATTAGGACCAGCAAAGAACGCATGCTCCGCGCGTTGGCGCGGGAAAAACCTCTTTCTGCGAAGGGATTGACGCGCAGGAGTTGCTGGTCCATGGCACTCCCGAGCAGATGAGGGCCAAGGTGCGCGAGCTCCGGGGACTTTTCCCGACCGGACTTATCCTCTCCCCGAGCCACGAAGCGATCCTGCCCGACGTGCCTCCGGCGAATATCGCTGCGATGATCGAGGCGGCAAAGGAGTGAATGCAGCATCCCGTGTCGCGATCCAAGCCGGAGAGACCGACCCCGCTTCCGTGACGGGAAACGGGCAAGAGAGCTTCCTCCGGGAGCAGACCATTTCGCAGCAGGATTTATGAAAATATTCCAATCGAAAGTCCCTGAGAAGGACCGGGTGCCGTTCTGGCAGAAGATGGCCTATGGACTGGGGGGGCCGGTCGAGGGCACGGCGATTTGGATTCCCCAGGGCAATCTGACTCCGGTTTTCAACATTGCGATGGGCATGAATCCGGCCCTGCTGGGCATCGTTCTCATGGTTTGGCGGATCTACGATGCGGTGGCGGATCAAGTGATGGGAAACATCTCGGACAACGCGAGGACCCGCTGGGGGCGGCGCAAGCCGTTCATCGTGATCGGGGCGATCCTGACCGGGATTACGATGCCGTTGATCTGGTGGATGCCGAGCGGCCTGCCGGAATGGCAAATGTTCGCGTGGCTGCTCGTCGGCGGCCTTATTTTTTACACCTGCTTTTCGGTCTGGGCGATGCCCTACTACAGCCTCCAGTTGGAGATGTCGCCGGACTACAACGAGCGCACCAACATCACTGCTTACCGGGCCTATGCCCAGCAGTTGCTGCAAGTGGCGGCGAGCTGGATTCTTGCGCTGGTGGCCCTTCCTCTGTTCAGCCGCCTGCCGGATGCGAAGCCGGATCTGGCAAACGGCATGCGTTATGTCAGCATTGGGCTCGGCGTTCTCACCATTGCATTGGGCGTCCTGCCTGGCTTGTTCGTTAAGGAACGCTATTATGAGAAGGAAACGAGCAAACAGCCGAAGCAGGATCTCTGGGCCGGACTCAAGCAAACCCTCTCCACGCGCCCGTTTCAGTGGATTCTCATTATCGTCATCACGAAGACGTTCGGTTTCGGTTTGGTGGGAACCCTGGGGTTTTACCTCAATGCCTACTATGCCTGCCGGGGGAACCTGGTGCAGGCCACGACCATCTCAGGGGTGATCGGAACGGTTCTTTTCGCCCCCAATTTGTTTTCGATTCCGCTCTGCACATGGATTGCCAATCGTTGGGACAAGCGGACACTTTTGTATGTGACCGTCATCAGCGGCATCCTCGGTTCGCTGTCGGTCTCAATTTTTGTGACGCCGGCCAATCCGTGGCTGCAACTGATCCCACCGCTGATGACCGGCCCGATCGGCATCGGGCTTTGGCTGGTCGTTCCGTCCATGCAGGCCGATGTGGCGGACTTTGACGAGCTGACGACAGGAATTAGGCGCGAGGGCAGCTTCTCTGCGGTCTTTTCCTGGACACTCAAAGCCTCCAGCGCGATTACCGGCGGAATCAGCGGGATGCTCCTGGTGTGGGCGGGATTTGTGGTGCACCGGGGGGCTGAACAGTCGCCGCATGTGATGGCCAATCTGAAACTCTTCTACATCGGCATTCCGATGGTGTTTCTCGTCCTCTGCCTGTTCGCCATCAGCCGGTATCCGCTCACCCGCGAGCGCGTGCGGGAGATTCGCTCCGAACTGGAGAAACGTCGCGGGGCAATCTGAGGCATGGCAAACAGCCGATCCCCGATGCAGAAGAGGGCCGAAAATTCTGGCGCAAAACATTTTCTTGTCCGGCGGAGGCGATCTGCAACAAATCAGGCATGAGCACAAAGGTCGGCATCATCGGAGCGGGAGGAATGGCGCAGTTTCATATTCCCGGGTTTTTGTCGGCGGGAGCCGAAGTGGTTGCGATTGCGGACACGAATCCGGTCGCGGCGGAAAAGGCAGCCGCGCGTTACGGGATCAAGCGTTCCTACAAAGAGGCCGCTGAAATGCTTTCCTCAAACCCGGACATTGACGCGGTGAGCGTGATCCTTCCGAACAAGTTCCACAAGCCGGTGGCCATTCAGGTCCTGCAGGCCGGGAAGCATGTCTTTTGCGAAAAGCCGCCCGCGCTGAACGCGGCCGAGGTCATCGAAATGAAGGCGGCGGCGGAGAAGGCGGGGAAATCGCTCATGTTCAATTTCAACAACCGGGCCAGGCCGGATTGCCAGGCCGTGATGGATTACGTGCGCGATGGCTCGGTCGGGCGGATCAACTCGGCGCAGGCGAAATGGATTCGCCGAACCGGCATCCCCGGTTTTGGGGGGTGGTTCACGAACAAGGCGCTATCCGGCGGAGGGCCGTTGATCGACCTGCTCCACATGGTGGATCTCGCGTTTTATTTCATGGGTTGCCCGGAGCCGGAATTCGTCCTTGCGAAGGCGTTCGACGATTTCATCACGGACAAGGCATTCAAAGGTCCGTGGGGGATTCCCGATGTGGCCGACGGCGTCACCGATGTCGAGAGCGCGGCGCACGGGTTCGTGAAATTCAAGACCGGCCAGGTCCTGTCGTTCCAGGCTTCCTGGGCCGAAATGGTCGAGCGCGAGGAAGTCTCCGTCGTGTTTCAAGGGAGGAAGGCCGGGGCTTCCGTGCGTCGGCTTTTCGGGCGCGACGGGTTGGACGACACGGCGGTCGACACCGCCGAAATTTACGCGCAGGAACACGGGCGTTCCGTGAACCGTCGGCTGCTCGTCGAGCCGGATCCCGCGATGGGTCGCGAGCGTTCCGCGGCCAATTTCATTCGAGCGATCGAGGGCAGGGAAGCCCCTCTCAATTCTCCGGACCAGGCGCTCGCGCTCATGAAGATCATCGACGCGGCCTACCAGTCCTCGCGCACCGGCAAGCCGGTCGAAATCGCGTAGAGCGGCCAGGAAAATCCGCCGTGGCATGGGCATCCTGCCCATGTCTTGCTGGATTTTTTGCCAGGGGGGATTTCCTTTTTAGCCCGTCTTTCTCAACTGGCGGGTAGCAAAAGCGGCGAAGCCGCATAAAATGGGGATCGGGATCAAAAGGTCTTCACTACAGAGTTGGGAGCGGGGTCATGAGAGAAGGGTGCCATGGGA
>JBAYTU010000086.1:0-14757 GCA_041675465.1 Terrimicrobiaceae bacterium
CTGCAAGGAACTTACCCCCGGAACCGAACCCGTCAAGCCGTGGTTCGACACCCAAATCCGCGGGTAACGTCAACGATGGGAGGGCGAACCTCCGTGTGAGCCCATTTATTACGGCTCAGACGGTGCTTCGCCCTCCCTCGCGTTATCGACAGGTCGTCGAACCTCTCCCCTCTCATTTCTTCCCTTACGCGCGGATCTGGGCGACACAAGGCGGACTGGGGCGCAGGACAAAAACCTGAAAGCCCCGGAGAAGCGAGCCTCAAAGTCCGGCCTGTTGCGGAGGCGGTTGTGGTTCCATTCCAACTGCCGTAATTCAGCTTGATGACGCTCCTCCGCGCAAGCACCACCCTGCGGGCAGGTCACCACAAAAAATGCTGTTGGTCATCGGGCCGGGATTTCTTCCGAATGTTACGAAATTGTCACATTCGCCTCCTTTCGCAAGCCCCAACCGCCAACGAAGATGAGGAATAATTTTACCCATGCCTCAGACCGCCCGCCAAGAAGACCTGCGCCCCGCCCCCCCGGGCAGGCCGTGCGCTTTCTTCCCGGCCAAGCTCCCGACTTGCCCTGCCAGGCACGGAACGCTGCCGCTCGGGAGTCCCCCTCCCCGCCTTCGCCCGAATGCGGCAGTTCCGCTTTTCGCTTTCCGCTTTTTATTCCTCCTCTCCTGCGTCCCGCTCGTCTCCCATGCCGGTGACATCCTGCGGGGAGGGGTGACCCCTGGGTCCGGGAGGAAGAATGCCGATGCCCGACAGAATGCCGGCGCGGCAGCGGCGGGCATCGCGAAAGCCAGGGCCCAAGACCGGCTCGCCCGCACGACCAAAGCCGTCAACGACATGCGCGCGCTCCAGACCTCCGCGCGCGCGGCCGCCGGCGGCGGCGTCTCCGTCCCCGACGGGCTTGTCCCCGGCGGATTGGAGCGCCTTCAGGGCGGGGCCTGGACCGGCGCAAACGCCCCGATCCAATCCGGCGGCAACGTCAACATCACGCAGACCGCATCCCAGGCGCTCCTGGACTGGAAGACCTTCAACGTCGGGCGGAACACGACCGTCAATTTCGATCAGACAGCCGGCGGGGCCGACACCGGAAAATGGATCGCTTTCAACAAAGTCTTCGATCCGTCCGGAAAACCCTCCCAAATCCGGGGCCAGATCAAAGCCGACGGCCAGGTCTACATCCTCAACCAGAACGGCATCGTCTTCGGGGCCGGAAGTCAGGTGAACACGCGGACCCTCGTCGCCTCCTCCCTCCCGATCAACGACCGCCTCGTCGAACAGGGGCTCCTCAACAACAAGGATGCACAATTTCTGTTTTCCGCCCTGGATGTTCCCGCAGGAACGGACGGGACGAAAGCCTTCACGCCGACCACACCCCTGACGGCCGATGGAAGGATCGGAGATGTCGTGGTCGAGGCGGGGGCAACAATTTCCGGCCCGGTCAATGCCGACGGGAATGGCGGACGGGTAATGCTCGTGGGAGCAAACGTGCGCAACGAAGGCACGATCTCCACGCCCAGCGGCCAAACCATTCTCGCCGCCGGTCTTCAGGTCGGGGCGCAAGCCCATGACGGCGCGGATCCCAGCCTCCGCGGCCTGGATGTCTGGATCGGCGATGTGGGGAAATATGCGGGAAACGCCACCAACTCGGGAATCATCGAGGCTTATACAGGCAGCGTTTGGATGGCTGGCAAAGAGGTCAATCAAACCGGAGTCATCGACAGCTCGACCTCGGTGAGCCTCAACGGACGCATCGATCTCATCGCGAGTTATGGGGCGGTCGGGAACCCGAATTTCGACAATCCTGACAAGCCCGGCGGAGGAGGCCCGATCTTTGTGAACCAGTTCACGGGAACCGTCACATTCGGCACAGAAAGCGTAACACGAATTTTGCCGGATTACGCCGGCACGGCAACGGTCCCCGGCACTTCCCTGCCGGAAAATTCGCAGATGAATGTGCGGGGCCTGTCCATTGCGATGCTGGGATCGGCGACACTGTTGGCCCCCCACGCGGATGTTACCTTTGAAGCCGGAAAATGGACCTACCAGGATGCCGACAACAACCGCACGACTTTTCTGGCTGACGGCACGACTGTCGAAGACGGGCTGATCAGCAATTTTGATGGCGGGGGGCAGAGGATTTTTTACTCCGACGGACAAGTCTACCTCGATTCGGGCAGCCTGCTGGATGTCAGCGGGACGACCGATGTTTTTGTCCCGCTTTCGCATAACGTCATGACCGTCCAGCTGCGCGGGACCGAACTCGCCGACTCGCCTGTCCAACGCGACTCCGTCATTCGCGGAAAAAACCTCGTCGTGGATTTGCGGAAGTCCGGGAGTTACAACGGGGCCGCGTGGGTCGGAACCCCGCTGGGCGACCTGACGTCGGTGGCCGGAATTGTCGAGCGCAATGCCTCGCAGCTCACAGCCGAAGGAGGCACGGTTGCCATGCAGGCCGGAGGATCGATCGTTGTCCAACCACGGGCCACGGTGGATGTTTCCGGCGGATATTTCCGAAATGAAGGCGGGCGGATCCAGACAACCCGCCTGCTGAGAAACGGGAATCTCGTCAACATTGCGAATGCCACTCCGGATGTGACCTACGACGGGGTTTACGACGGGCGGACAACGGCGACTTCGACGAAATGGGGGGTGACGAAAACCTTCGGCAACTCGCTCGCCCCGCTCGGCGGCTTCATGGAACAGGAAAATATTTCCGGTGCCGATGGCGGCTCGATCAGCCTCACCGCGCCTTCGATCATTGTCGGCGGAGACCTCATCGGACACACGATCACCGGCCCGAGGCAACTGGATAACCCGGCAGACTTGTCCTCACTCTCTTTCACCTTCCAAGCCGAGGCGAGATACGAGGCGACGGCGACAGACATCCGGTTTTACAAGACCTCACCTGTTGCGCCACAGATGCGGGTGACAACGGAAGCTCCGCGATTGTCGGGAGTCCTGCTTTCCGAAGGGGAAAGCCTGCCCAAGGACATGACCTCCGACTTCCCGGTCAGCGCGACATGGTGGGGCGAGGGAGGGTTCGGCCATGTCTCGGTGGACAATCGCGACGGCGAATTTACGCAGCCTGCGGGAGCGGATATCTACATGTCGGCAGGCGGGTCGCTGTTGGTCAGGGCGGCCAATATTACGATCGGCGGCACGATTTCCTCGCCCGGAGGCACGGTCGAAATGACGGCCTACAACTTTTCGGCATACCAATACCAGAAATTGGAGAAGACCGATCTTCTCGTGAACGAGCCGACTCTCGACGCGCTTGAAGGGCGCGGGGTGATCACGCTTCTGAGCACCGCGAAGATCCATGTGGCGGGCATGCAGGTGGACGACCGACCGGCATCGAAGTATTCCGTCACCACGCCCCGAATTCTGAGTGGCGGCACGGTCTCGCTCGAGGGCTATAGCATCAATCTTGAGCGGGGCAGCAGCATCGATGCCTCCGGGGGAGCCCTCGCCAAAACGGTTAAGGGAAAGGATGTGTTCACGTATGGCGATGGAGGAAAAATCAGCATCCTCGCGGGCCGTGATCCTGACCTCTCGACCATCATCGGTGGAAGCCTGACCTTGAACGGCACCCTGTCCGCCTACTCGGCAAACAAAGGCGGGTCGCTGGCCATCCGGGCAAACCTCATCCAGATCGGCGGACGGACAAGCGATCCAACGATGCTGGTTCTTCAGCCGGATTTTTTCCGTGCAGGCGGGTTCACGAGCTACTCGCTGACAGGCATCGGGAAATCCACGGAGCCTGCCCTGACGGCGAAGGAAAAGAAAGATGCCCTCCTCAACCCCGTGCCCACGCCAACCCCGCCGCCCGGCGAAGATCCAAAGGAAGACACCTACATCCCTGCTGTTCGGATTGTCGAAAACACGGTCATCGAACCCGTGGCGGAGCAGTTGCAGTTGGTGCCAAACAACAAGTCTGACGGGAAATTGACGCTCTCCCGAACCCTGAAATCGCAGGGTGAGCGGAAGCCCGTCAGCCTGAAATTCGCGGCGACAGGCGCGGACGACCCCTTCACGACAGAGTTTGTCGAAGCGAGGGGCGACATCGTCATCGAGAAGGGCTCGGTCATCCGCACAGATCCCGGCGCAAGCGTGTTGATCGGGACGGATGAAACCCTGACAAAAACCCTTGCCGACACGGTTTCGATGGAGGGCACGATCATCGCGCCCGGAGGGACGGTCGCTCTCTTTACGCGAGGCGAATTCCGTCTCGCACCGGATATAAAAACCCAGAGAACCTACGCTCTGCCGACGATCTACATCGGGCCGAAGGCCCTCATTTCGACTGCGGGAACTGTTGTTTCAACCCCCGACCCGTTCGGCCGCCGGACCGGCATTCTTTACTCGGGAGGAACGATCAGCATCCACGGCAACATCGTTGCAGAAGCGGGGGCAGTTCTCGACGTTTCAGGCAGTTCCGGAATCTTTGACATTCATCCCTCCCACTTGGCAACGGCGGGCGACAAGCCGGTTTCAGTCACATCCGGTCTTATGTCCCTTCCCAACAGCCGCCAGACGGTTGCAACACGGCTGGACAGCAACGGCGGGCTGCTGGAGCTTCAAGGATCGGAGATGCTCTTTACCGACGCCACGTTGCTCGGCCGGGCGGGCGGACCCACGGCGACCGGCGGAACGCTTTCGGTCTTCTCCGGACGTTACTATAATCCCAACGATTCGCGGACAAGCGCGGACATCAACCTGATCGTCACCCAGGCCGGACTTTCGCTTCAAGACACAGATGCCAAACGTGGCGTCGGCTTGAAGGTGAAATACGCCTCGGATGTGACGGTCAACAAGGTGAAATACAAGGAAGGCGACGCGGTGCCCGCGATGGGATACTTCGCAGCCGACAGTTTCCAGCAAGGCGGATTCGCTTCGCTCGACCTCGGCTACAAATTTTTCGAGGATGCCACCCCTATCGCATACGGGGGCAACGTCGAGTTTCGTGGGGAGGTCGCCATCTCGGCCAAAGACAGCCTGCGCGTCGCAGGTGGCGGAATCATCCGCTCCGACTCCGCAGTCAACCTCTCCGCTCGCTACATCGCCGTCGGCCAGAAATACCGCGACCCGGTTAACCCCGGCGATTCCGCGTTCATCGCCTTTCGACAGAACCCGCCCGATCCCGTTGGCGGCGTCCAGTATTACCCGCAGCCATCCTATGGGACCACCGGGGCGGTTGCCTTTTCCGCAAACCTGATCGACATCGGGACCACGGTTTTCGAAACCACAGGCAAGGTTTCCTTCACGGCGGCCAACGGCGACATCCGGGGCGATGGCACCCTCAGCGTTGTCGGCGATATCACGATGACCGCCGGGCAGATCTACCCGACAACGCTCGGAACATTCAATGTTTTCGCCTACGATTACACGATCGACAAAAACACTACCGGCAAGGGATCGGTGACGATTGTCGGCTCCGGCACCCGCCCGATGCCGTATTCTGCCGGTGGCGGCATCAATATCTTCGCCTCGACGATCACCCAAGGCGGGACGCTCCGGGCACCGTTCGGCTCGATCACGCTCGGCTGGGATGGGACGGACTTTGACCTCTCCACGCCCGCCTTTGATTTGCCGGTCAACCCGGTAGTCGGAAAAGCGCTTTCGGTGCCGACAACCGAGTCCGTCGTGCTGGGGGCCGCGAGTACGACCTCGGTATCCGCCGTTGATCCCGCGACCAGAGTCGGCCTGACCATCCCGTATGGGCTGAGCCCCGATGGCTTGTCCTGGGTTGATCCGAGCGGCATCAATGTCACCGTCAGCGGCCTGCCCCAAAAGCGGGTTTCCATCGCCGGCAATAGCGTGACCACGGAAGCCGGTTCGGTGGTCGATATCCGCGGCGGCGGAGATCTGCTCGCCTACCGCTGGGTGGCGGGAACCGGCGGCAGCCAGGATCTGCTCGGAGATGCGACGGGGAATGGGAGGAAATGGGGGGAAGGCAACAGCTACGAGGCTGGCGACCTCGTGACTTACAAAGGCAAAACCTGGTCGGCGCGGCGGGCGATCGATCCAACAGGTTTTAAGGATTCCGCTTCCGGTTCGGCCATTAAAACCTGGGCGAAATCCAAAGACGTAACGGCAAACGTGGAGGATATTGCCCCCTCCCCTCCGAAACCGGAGGCGGGCAGCATCTACTGGACCGAAGTCAAAGATTCGTATGCCATCGTGCCGGGATACACGGCGGCATACGCCCCGCGCAATATCAACAACACCGGCGGCAACGCCAAGGTTCTTGGCGGAGACCCGGGGCTCACGAGCACGACACTCAAGCTCGGCGATCAAATCGCCATCGACGGTGGGTCAGGGCTGGCGGCCGGGACCTATACGCTCCTTCCCCGGCGGTATGCGCTCCTCCCGGGGGCCTACCTTGTCACGCCGAAAACCAGCGGAACCTTTTCCGGTTTCAGCACGACGTCCGATTCCCTCACAACCAGCGGCTACCGCGTGATCGGCAAGAGCGGCGGGACATTCGCCAATTACACCACGGCCGAAGGCTCTCCCTTCGCGAGCGGCTATCTCGTCAATGCGTTCACCGGGCCGTCCCAGGTTGCCGGAGTCCGTTCGCTTTTTGAAATCGCCCCGCCGACAGTGGTGGCGGGTCGCGCAAAATACGAAGTCTACAGCGCGAACGAGTTCATCTCCGGCGCGGCAGAGCGCCTGAACGTGGATACCGTGCAGCGCCTGCCGATGGATTCCGGCCATCTTTCCTTTCAAGGCAACACCGCGTTACAGCTTGAGGGGTCTGTTCTTGCCAGCCATCCGGCAGGCGGACGGGGAGCCAAGGTGGACATCAGCAGCGATGCGGACATGTATGTCATCGGGGGCTCGGGCGAGGCACCAGCCGGTGCCAAAGCCGTCCTGCGAGGAGACCTTCTGAACTCCTGGGGCATCGAGAGCCTCTTGATTGGCGGATTGCGGCGGACCACGGAGGACAGCACGGTTGTAAATGTGCGCACCTCGTCGGTCACGGTGGACAACCCGGGAAGCACGCTCTCGTCGCCCGAAATCACGCTGGTCTCGAAGTCCGCGCTCACGGTGACTGCGGGATCCAAGATCGTCTCCTCTGGCGACCTGACCCAGGACTCGGAAACGCTGTTCTTAACGGGCGAGGGCGCCCTGCTTCGCGTCAGCGGAGACAAGCTGACTTCGACGATCCGCTCGTCGCTGGCGGGCTCGACCAAACCGCTGATGACGATCGGAGACGGGGCGACCGTCTCCGGAGCCGGCGTGATTTTGGATTCCACCTATGCGACATCGCTCAGCCCGACGGCGGTTCTGAAAGCCTCGTATCTGACCCTGAGCAGCGGCCAGATCAGCCTCGTCCTGGACGGTTCGGCGGGAACCCTGGATGGATCGGTCGTCACCCCCCACCTGACACTTCGAGGCGATCTCTTGAAACATGTCCAGTCGGTCGAATCGCTCACGCTCTCCAGCTACCGCACGATCGACATCTATGGCTCGGGAACATTCGGGTCGCAGAACCTGGGCATCCTGAACCTTTATGCCTCCGGAATCCGCGGATACAACCGCGGGTCCGTCACGCTCAGCGCGGGTGAAATTACGATTGGCAACCCCTCTGACAGCATCGCGCTCGCTGCGTCGGCGGGTCCGATCTCAGGGGGGCTGAAACTCGAGGCGGGGACGGTCAGGCTGGGAGCCAATGCCTTCACGGTCACCGGCTACCAAAACCTGGGCATCGATGCGAGAAACGGGCTGCTCGCGGCGAAGACAGGATCCCTGACGTTGCCGGGATCCCTCACGATCACCACGCCGCTGATCACGGGCGAGAAGGGGATATCTTATGCTGTTCAGGCTACCGGCAGCATCTCGATGATGCGCGGGGAGGAACCTGCGTCGATTGCTGGAGGTCTCGGGGCCAGCCTCAGCTTTACCGGCAGTTCGGTCGCGGAAAACACCGCGATCCTTCTGCCCAGCGGCTCGCTGACACTTCGCGCGACAGGCGGGGACGTGACCGTCGGGGGAGAAATCGACGTGGCCGGTTCATCGCAGAATTTCTACGACGTCACCCGCTATGCCGATGCCGGAAGCATCAAACTGGTTTCCGATACCGGGAGCGTCATCCTCGGCGCGGAAAGCGTCCTCGATGTCTCCGCAGACGCGCGAGGCGGGGACGCCGGAACGATCGAGATCCGGTCGGGGCTGGGCACTTTCGTCAACGAGGGCACCCTTCTCGGTTCCGCATCGGAAGGAGCAAAGAGCGGGTCCTTCCTGCTCGACACAGGGACGATGGCCTCGTTCGGCTCCATCAACAGCGCGCTCGAAGAGGGCGGGTTCTTCGAGGAGCGAAACATCCGCGTTCGCACCGGCAACATCACGGTCGACGGCACCGCGCACGCGCGCTCGTTCAGCCTCTCCGCCGATGCGGGCAGCATCACTGTCGCCGGAAAAATCGACGCCTCTGGGACGACCGGCGGCAGCATCGCCCTCTCCGCCCGCGACAATGTCACTGTCCAGCCTGGAGCCATGCTCACCGTGGCGGCACAGAAGTTTAGCAGTGCCGGCAAAGGCGGCAGCGTGACCATTGAGGCGGGCGCAAGTGCGAGCGGCTCTCCAAATCTGGCCGCACGTGTCAACCTGCTGGCCGGTTCCACGATCGATCTCTCCGTGACCGAATTCATCCTCGGCGACTTCACAACTGTCGGTGCCAGCGCGTTCTACGGTCAGTTCCAAGGCACGTTGCATCTCCGTGCCCCGCAAACCACCGGCAACACCGATGTGGGTGTGAATGCACTACTCGGAAACATCAATGGGGCCTCGGCTGTTCTCGTAGAGGGGTATCGGGTTTACACACCAGGCGACGGCGTCATTCCAGCCAACGGATCTTTGAATACGGCGGTCCGTAACCAGATCAACACCGATGGCATCGCCTTCTTGGGTGCGGCAGGAGCGGGCAACGCCAACGAAATAACCATGCGGGCAAAACTTCTCGCAGGAGCGCCGGATGCCGCCGTGCTTAACTCGATTTTGGTTCTCGCTCCGGGAGTCGAGATCATCAACACATCCGGGGATCTCACCCTGGGCCTGGCCAATCCGACGGGCTCGACCGACGCTCAATCTCTGAGTTCGGCCGATTGGGACCTCTCCGGCTTCCGATACGGCTCCAAATCTGCTCCCGGCATCCTCACTCTCCGAGCCAAAGAGGATCTGGTTTTCAACAACACCCTCAGCGATGGATTTACGCCGGTGACAGCTTCGACGGCCAATGGCAATTCCACGATGTGGCTTGCCACACTGAAACCCATCGTAGCCACTTTGCCGGTGAATACCCAGTCCTGGTCCTTCCGCCTCACTTCTGGAGCCGACCTTGGCGCGGCAGACTTCCGCTCTGTTCTGCCAGTTGGTTCTCTTACTGCCGACAAAGGCTCAGTGCTCGTCGGCGAGTTTTATCCGGCAGTTCCGAATAGCAGCGACACAGCCACCGGAACATCCGGTCTGACAGCAAATTCGATTAGGATTTCCACAGACACCACGAACCGGGGAACCCGCTTTGAAGTCATACGCACGGGAACTGGCGATATCACGATCAGCGCTGGGCGCGACGTCCAGCTTCGCAACCAATTTGCTACGATCTACACTGCGGGCGTCGCTGTGCCAAGCCCCAACACCATCAGCATTGTTGCAGGCGTTTCCCAGCCCACTTTGGCTGCCATCTTTCAGGCGGATGATTTTGTCGTTCCAGTCCTTCCGACAAGATTAAACAGACACCCAAGCCAAAGCGGGAGCGAAGGGGTGACGCTCGGAGCCATCCAACAGCTTTATTTTCCAAAGTGGTCGATGGCTGGTGGAAATGTTTCGGCGGCGGCCCAAAACAACATCGGGCACTACACGATATACAACGGACCGAAAACAGACAGTCTGAACCCCGGCGATACGATCAAGGATTCCACTCGCCAGATGCCGACGAACTGGCTCTACCGCCGGGGCTATGTGGATTCTTCCACGGGCTTGTTTGCTTCTGATGGAGGAGTTGACCCAGGCGATGATGAACTGCCTATTGCCCGTGTAACCGATATCGCGACATCGACGACCTGGTGGGTCGATTTCAGCAATTTCTTCGAGGGGATGGGAGCGCTAGGCGGCGGAAATGTCTCGCTCATTGCCGGAAATGACATCGTCAACGTCGATGCCGTTTCTCCCACGAACGCGCGCATGGCAGGGCGTGACCCGCTAACCGGTCTCAATCTTGCTCCTGATACGGCCAACATGCTCGAATTGGGGGGAGGCGATATCACAGTCAGGGCGGGGAACAATATCGACGGTGGCGTTTATTATGTCGAGCGTGGCACGGGGACCTTGTTTGCGGGAGGCGGCATCACGACGAACTCCGCGCGTTCAGCCCAGTTGGGAGTCCTGGATTCCAGTTCGACTGATGTCAACGACAGTGCCACCTGGCTCCCGACGACCCTCATGGTCGGCAAGGCCAATTTTGATGTTAGCGCGCTCAAGGATGTGCTGCTGGGCCCGGTGACGAACCCATTTTTGCTGCCTCAGGGTTTGAACAATAAGTTTTGGTATAAGACGTACTTCAACACATTTTCTTCCGATGCCGGCGTGGATGTCTCTTCCTTTGGCGGCAGTGTCACCCACCGCACGGTCGCCACTCTTCCCGGTGCGGCCACGGCCACCTCGATCCTCGGAAACTGGTTCAGCACTCAGAGTTTGTTTGCCGGTGCCGGCTCGGCCAACAATGCTTCTCATTACCAGCCTTGGCTCCGGCTTTCCGAAGTGGATATCAGCAGCTTCAGCGAGATATTTAACTTGGGAGCGCCAAACCTGAGGAGTTCCGCCTTCAGTGGCGATGTGAACATCGTTGGTCCGATGACGCTCTTCCCCTCGTCCACGGGAACTCTCGAGTTGGTTGCCTCCGGGAACATTGCGGGCCTACAGCCCACGGGAGAAGGGGCGATCCCTGACAGCGACAACCCGGGACAGACAAAAATTGTGGAAGTTTGGGCCGCTTCAACGGTCAATGTTTCGGACACGGATCCGGCCTTGTTGGTCCCCGGGATTGCAAGCCCCATCGCGTATCAGAGCTTTGTGAAGCGTGTGTCGGCGGCTGCCAAACTCAGCAAAATCAATCCTTATTCCCAAGTCAACGCGGCACTTCGGGAAAGCGGCTCCTACTCCGGGGGGAAATCTTCCATTGAAATCAAACGCGCACTTCACTCCGGGGGCCTCCTCCATAAAGGTGATTCGAGCCCGGTGCGGTTATACGCCACCGGCGGAAGCATCACCGGGATGACCCTTTTCACCCCGAAGGTGACGCGCATCATCGCCAGCAAGGACATCACCGACATCTCATTCTACATCCAGAATGTTTCCGAAGACGATGTCTCCATCGTTTCCGCTGGCCGGGATGTGATTCCTTACAATGAGAATTCGCCGCTACGCTCGCTTGCGTCTAACGTAGCGAAAGGGAACTTCATCGGAGATCCGACACAGCGAACTTCAAACGATGTTCTGAGCAACGCGCTCGCGGGCGACATTCAGATCAACGGCCAGGGGTATCTGGAGGTTCTCGCCGGGCGGAATCTCGACCTGGGCACCGGACCGAACTACACGGATGGCACCGGAGTCGGGATCACCAGCATCGGGAATTTCCGGAACCCGTTTCTGCCATTTGAGGGGGCTTCGATTGTTGTCATGGCGGGTGTGCAGGGGTTTGACGGAGGAGCCGCGCTCGGCCTTGCCGGAAGCAATCTGGATTTTGAAACGATCTCGCTCGAGGGGGCAGCGAAGAAAACCTACTCCTCAAAAGAACTGGAATACATCGATGCTCTGGGCGACTTCTTCAAACTGCTCCAGCAGGCCGGGACGGAGTCCGAGACCACCGGATCGTATGCGACCGGGTTTTCGGCCATCGAGAACCTCTTCGGCAAGGTGACCGGCACCGGGGAAATCTTCACCCGCGCGCGCGATATCCGGACTTCGACCGGAGGTGCGATCACGATCGCCGCCCCGTCGGGCGGGCTGACGATGGCCTCGGACATTTTTGGCAACCCGAACACGCCGCCCGGCATCGTGACCGAATACGGTGGAGAGGTTTCGATCTTCACCGATGGCAGCGTGGACATCGGGAGGACCCGCATCTTCACCCTGCGTGGCGGCGACATGACGATCTGGTCCTCGACCGGCGACATCGCCGCCGGAACCTCGCCCAAAACCGTGGTGACCGCTCCGCCGACCCGCGTGGTCATCGATACGTCCAGCGCCGATGTGGCGACCGACTTGGGCGGGCTCGCCACCGGCGGCGGCATCGGCGTTCTGGCATCGGTCGAGGGAATTCCTCCCGCCAATGTCTACCTCATCGCCCCGGTGGGCACGGTGGACGCGGGCGATGCCGGGATCCAGGCGACGGGAGACATCAAAATCGCGGCAGCAGCGGTGCTCAACGCCGACAATATTTCTGCCGGTGGAACCACCACCGGTGTGCCGAGTGCGCCGACTGTCGCCGCGCCGAATATCGGCGGGTTGACATCCGCATCGAGCAGCGCCGGCGCGGCGACGAGCGCCGCCTCCTCGGTGGCCAATCAGGCCACGCAAAAACAAGAGGTCATCGAAGCCCCGTCGGTCATCACCGTCGAAGTCCTCGGATACGGCGGCGGGGACAGCGACGAGGGGTGAAACTTGAAACCTGAAGGCTGAAACTTGAAACCTGAAACTTGAAGTCGAAAAACCGTTGCGGGCCGTGCCGCTATCTGCATTAACCCCGGATCCGGCGATTGAAGAGTATTGACAGGATTGATTGATAGCGGGTGCGCGGCGGACAAAAGTATTTCCAAGCGGGTTTCTGCAACTCTCTTTCCTGGAACGCCCGCGCGCCAGCGCTTCGAAACTAAAAGGGAAACTCGATCATGTAGCTGGGGAGACAATCTTGTTAATCGTGTCCAAAAACTGTTTTCGGGTCAAAAAGTGATCGTGTTATTTCCAGATTTGGTGTCAATGGATGGTCGTGGGCAAAGAGTCCTATAAACAGATCCTGTCAGACAGGTTTTTCATTGAAGCGGCATGGTCCACATGGATCTGGTCGATAAAAATGGCCGCTTGCGCGCCAAGGTTCCTTTTGCGATGGTTTCCACAAAACACGCGATCACTTATGCCAAAGCCTACTTCCAAGAAAATGCAGAAGCTCTCGAAGCCCAGTTCAAATTCTGGGGCTAAGGTGGTGGCCGTTCGCCGTGCGCTCATCAAAGCTGGCTTTCGCAGGCTCACTCCTGCCGAAATGGAAAAATCCGAGCTTGTGGCTTCGCTCTCGTAAGAGGTCGGACGACACGGCGGTCGTCCCTCCAGGGCCATTTTTCCGCTCTTTCCTCCGTGGCAAACCGGTCAGGCCGCCAAGTTGCCGGAAGAAACCATTTCGAAATAGTTTGCCGTTTCTTGTGGGGAGAGGACCTTTCCGGCCTCGCACCAGACCCGCAGGACGTCGGGGCAGAAGTCGATCCCTCCCGGCCATTCGATCGTGAGCCCGTTGGGTTTGCCCTGAAGAAAGACGGCCGGATCGCGCAGCGGGTCGCCGGGAGCAAGAGCCGGAGCAAGATCCATCTCGGCGCCGTATCCGTCGGAAAAAGCCAGCTTCACGGCGAACCCGTCTAGAAAGGTAATGCCGGTGACTCTCATTGGAGCGGGGAAATCTTGTTAAGCGGACGACCGGCCCGCATGTTGTCCCATTCCTGCATCAACTCCCCCTGGTGCAACGCCGCCCACTCGATGACTTGCCCGAGAACCCGGGGCGGGAGTTTGCCGACCATCACGGCAAAATCGCCGATGCGGATGGCCGCCTCCCATTCCCCGCTCACCGCATGAAAGTGCGGCGGGTTGTGCTCGCCCCGCGTGTTGATGTAAATGCTCACTGGACCCCATTCGGAAATCTTCGGCATGAAACGTATAGTGACATCGTGCCCTCAGGTCGTCAACAACGCGGGAAGCCCCCCGCGCACAGTCGAAAAAGTCGGACGACACGGCGGTCGTCCCTTCTGGGCCATTGGGATCGGCGGGTCGCCGAGCCCGACACGCGGGTCGCGTGTGCTCCCCTGCATCTTTAGTGGATTTTAGTGGCCGTTAGTGGTGAAAACCTCCGTGCCCTCTTGTCCTCCATGGTAAACCCTGCTTTGTGACGAAATTGATTCGTTCGTTCCCGCTCATTTCAAGATTTTTGCAAGCGCGACAAGAACAGCGATTTGCCCGATCCAGAAGAGGAACATCCATTTGATCAACTCCGCCTTGAGGCTCTCGATTTTGACTTCCAATTCCCGGCGGATTTCCGATCCGTCCTCTTTGGTCATGAGCCTGGTGGTCAGGTCCTCTTCCTGTTCCCGGAAGGCCATTTCCAGGCTTTCCGCGATAGCGCGAGCTTTCGGCGGTTCGATATTCGCCGCCTCCAGGATTCCAAGAATCTTCGCCGTGCTCATACAGAGAGTATGTCCGGTGTTTTGCATCGGGTCAAGCTGTGGGGGCCTCCTTGAGCACCTGAATGTGCCGGATTCCCAGTCCACAAACGTCTCTTCACAGGATTCAATGAGCCGATCCCGTCCGGCCAGAATGTCGCCGTGTCAGGCAGGAGAAAACCTCTTTGTGTCAAAATTGATGACGCTCAGTCTCTGCTGTAGGCCATCGCGATAATCGCGGGGTTTTTGTTCGAGATAAAATGTGGGATTGAGGGGCATTTCTTCGCGATCTGAGCGGGATTTTTCGAATTACGGATGTGGTGGCCTCAATTTCACGA
>JBAYTU010000087.1:0-14299 GCA_041675465.1 Terrimicrobiaceae bacterium
GCGTTCTGGTATCCGGAAGAATTCCTCCTCCGGAGTCTGTGACGCCGCATTCGGGTAATCAATACGCATTCCCCAGGTTTCAATCTGGATGCCGTCCGGCCACGTGAATTCCAGCGCGACATAAGTGATGCCTCCGTCTCTCTCAAATTGGGAGCCCCCTTCCCCATCCTCTTGGGTGTCGCAGAGGCAATAGCTCTTTTTGTCCCGACCGGAGGTGTGGCCACGACCGTCGGATGCCGCATTGTATTTTGATCGCTGGTCCCCGATCAGGACAAGTTGGATGAGATCCATGAGGACTGACTTCCCCGCTCCGGTTCGCCCAGCGATGAGCAGATTTCCGTGAATGTCAAAAGTATCGCAGTAGCCAAACCATTGAATGGCATGAATGCGGGTCAGGCGGATGCATCGACTAGCCATTCTCAACCTCCTCTACGGTTCCCCGCTCCATCAGATCGTCGAGAGCAACGGAAACTTTTTCGTATTCCCCAAACGGCAACACAAACCGGATTGTCGGCAGGACTTCGATTCGGGCACGGGAAAAGTCATCCGCATAATCCATTCTCACCAGTTTCCGCGATGCCGCGAAGGCAAGAATCTCCCTCAACGCCGATAACGTGGGCATGCGGTCACCCAACTTTGTTTTGAGGGATTCGTTGAATGCCTCCACAGAAAAGATGACCGGCGCACCTTCCGACCGCAATTGCACGTCGTAGTCATACCAGAGACAAAGCAACACAAGCGTCCACTCCACACGCAAACGCTTCAGTGTCGCCCTCTCGCCGGGCAGCGCGTGGATCAACTGATCATCCTCGTTGAGAAAAACTTGAAAGCCAATCAGCGCACAGACTTCCTTGACCCAGGAGAGATGCAGCCGCGTCCAGTCATAGAGCTCGCGGTCCCCCGGCAAGTCCCGCAGGATGGCTTGCCGATGGAACAACTCGCTCACAGCCGCCTGCAAGTTTTCCCGCTCCGAATCGGAGAGGTCCGGGAGAAGTCGGCTGGCAAGCAGGGTTGGGGCAAATTCGTCGCTCATTTTCTCTCCAACTCAAAGCGCTCGATATTAAACTCTGCTTTCTTATCGAGCAGAACAGCCCCGGATGGATTCCGTGATCTCTCCGTTTCCAGCCGATAATTTGCCCCGCCAGCAGTGGCAAAAACCAGACAGGAAATGATATCCAGAACATCATCTTCGGTGCGCACAGGGATGGATTCCGAGGACATCGTCTGACCGGATTCCAGCTCAAGACCATCGACAAATCGGTTTGCCCGGTCCAAGCGAAGCGCATTTCGCAGATTGCGTTCCATCTCGCGCAGGCTTTCTTCTCTGTCTTCGTCGGTCAACGGCAAAACGACCGGACGACGCAGAGCCGGATCTGCCGATTGTCGGGTCCGCGCGAGCGAAGACATCCCGACCAAGCCATCGTCAACCAGGCGAGCGGAGGGCAGGGTCAGCCGATTCTCCAAATCGGTCAGGCGAGTTCCGGCCAGATGATCTTTCACATAATCAAAGATGACTTTGACCTGTTGCCTGCGGGCCGAGCCCACATCTTGAATATAGCGAATCCGGGACCGCGACCGCCGGGCAAAATCAGCCGTGCCTTCGTCAACCCGGTCCGCACTCGGCTCCACATCCCCGAGAGCAATGGAAAGTTCCTCAATCGTGCGCAGAATCTCGATGGAAGCCCGCTCCGCATCAGGCTGGGTCCGAATGTAATCCTCACGCAGTTTTTGCAGCGCCAGATCATCCCTCTCCAATTCGTTCAATCCCTCCATGGCCTCACGAAGCCGGGCGGGTAACCGGGCGTGAATCAATTCCCGATAGCACTGCTGGGTGATCAATTGGGAAAACTCGTTGTAAATGATGTCCAGCGCCTCCGCCAATGTCGCCGTCTTGAGCTGGCGCTGCGCAAATCTTTCGACCTGTTTGCGAATCAACCTCAATTCACGCAACCCGGCCCGCGTTTGCGTGAGGCAGTTCTTCAGTTCCTCCCAAATCAGCTCCATGCGTGAATGCGGATACCTCAACCCCGCCAGTCGATCACAAACCAGGCGGAGCTTGCCGGTGAATGAGGCCACGCTCTGGCTCACCATTGTGCGAAACGCTTCCAACATCGCCTGCGCTGCGGCTTCCACATAGATTGTCCGCCGATAATCGGACCGCCTTTCCTCCTCCAGCCATTTTGCAGCGATCAGGCGGCGCAAGATCATGCTCGCCGGATGCCCGACATCGGCATCATCCACTTCCTCATCCTCCTCCGCATAGGTCAGCCCGAGAGCCAGAACACGGTCGATAATCTCCAATGCCTCGGAGCGATCCAGCGAATCCCCACGAGCAGGCATTTCACGCTCCAAGGCATCAATCACATCAAGATACACCCGCGCATTCACGCTCACCAGAATCCCAAAAAACTTTGGCGAGATTTCGGAGAAGAGTGCGGAACCGAGCGAATCCATCAGTTCAGATGGCCTTTCTCGCCGTGCTGCTGTGCACTGGAAGCCAAATCGCCAGATGTCTCGTTGGTTGAAGTATGTGCCGCGAGTGTGGAAACAATCGTTTCGATTCGATTCAATCTCTCCACGATCCGTTCCATGGACGCATGATCTTTACTCGGCCGGACCAAGAATGATGCGATCAAGGCGGTAAAGGCACCGAAAACTCCAATCCCAGCAAACATAGTTAATACGGCGACCGCACGACCGAGCGTCGTAACGGGTGCGAGATCACCATACCCCACGGTTGTCATTGTGGTGAGGGTCCACCACACTGCATTTTCAGCCGTGTCAATCTTGCTGCCGGAGCCCTCCTCCGCCACCAGAATGGCGACGGAGGAAAAAACGGCAACCGATAGCAACGTGAGAATAATCGCAAAAACGGTCGTTTCTCTTTTGTTTAGGAATAATCGCTTCAGCAATCCTGAACTTCCTCGAAGCCCACGAAAAAGACGAAGCAGTCGAACAATTCGCGAAAGACGGCCCCATCTAAAAGGGTCCACCAAAGGAATTGATGACAAAAAATCCAACCAGCCCCAGGTCAGGAGGTATCTTTTCCGATCCAAGTGGAGATAAAACAGCAGAAAGAAATCCGCCATGAACACCGCACAAATGGCAACATCCGCAACATCGAGAACTCGTCTGATTTCCAGCGGCAGTGGCACGAGCAGTGATATTCCGAGAACGACCAATACGGCCACCGACGCGAGCAGGATCAAAACCTGCCAGGCTATTGGCACAGGCCGGCGAAGGTGGCTTTCGTCGGAAATCATTTCGCAATTTCGACCTCGCGCTGGCTGTCTCGCTTTGAAATCTGATCAAGATGAGCCAACAACTTGGCAATCTCATTCGGAGCATCGTGCCACCAGTCGGTTGACCAGATGCGGTGAAGTTTCCATCCGAGCCCTTCGAGAACAAGCTGCCTCAACTTGTCACGATCCCTTGCTGTAGCGGCCCGGTGGTAAGTCGCGCCATCGCATTCCACCCCGAGAAGGTAACGCCCTGGAGCCTCGGGGTCGACGATTCCGAGATCAATGCGATATCCAGAGCAACCGACCTGAAAATGCACTTCGTAACCCGCATCGCGTATTCGCTTGGCGACCAGCCTCTCAAATTCTGAATCGGCATTGGCATCGGCAGAGGCTGTAGTGGCAGCCGCGAGTGCTTTCGGTCCGCGCTCTGCATACTCGAGGAAATATTTGAGATCGCGCACACCGCGGGAGCGGGTTCGTGTAAGGTCGATCTGATCGCCGCGAAGACCGCTGAATACCAGCACCTCATGCTTGGCCCGGGTAATCGCGACATTCAGCCGTCGTTCGCCGCCGTCCCGGTTCAACGGACCAAAATTCATCGACAGTTTTCCGCTTTCGTCCGGCCCGTAGCAGATGGAAAACAAGATCACGTCGCGTTCGTCGCCCTGCACATTCTCCAAATTTTTGACAAAGACGGGTTCACTCTCCACTGGCGGAGCATCTCCGAAATGAACTTCGATTTCGGGATGTTCCCGACGCTTTTGATCGAGGAGGTCTTCGACAAGCTGTTGTTGCGCCATGCTGAAGGTGACAATTCCGTAAGATCTTCGATCTTCTTGCGGATTCAGCAACCGGTGCACCAGTTCGTCCACCAAGGCGCGTGCCTCGACCGGATTCGTTCGGGATTTTCCTTTGTCGTAACGGGCCTCCGCGATATGGCGAAAACGCACGCCACCGAGTTCGGTTTCCGGTGACGGGAAAGTGAGGAGATCATTTTCGTAATAATGGCGGTTGCTGAAAGCAATCAGGCCTTCGTGCCTGCTTCGATAGTGCCATTGCAGGCGTTTGTGTCTCATTCCTGCGCTCAGCAACTCGTCGAGGATGCTTTCCAGATCGGTGTTCTCAGGAGCAATTTCTTCGTCCTCATCTTCGGATTTTCCGAAAAAGTTGGTGGGCGGGAGCTGTTTCGGATCACCCACCACGATGAGCTGGCTGCCGCGGGCGATTGCTCCAATCGCATCCCAAACGGGAATCTGCGACGCCTCGTCAAAGATCACGACGTCGAAATGTTCGTGGGTGGATTCGAGATACTGTGCCACGGAGAGCGGACTCATCAATACGCACGGCTTTAGACGAGGCAACAATTTCGGAATGCTGCTGAGCAGGCGCCGGACGGGAATGTGGCGCATCTTTTTCCCTAGTTCTTTCCGGAGGAGACCGATTTCGGCCTTCGGAACATCCCGAAAATCTTCACGCGGAACATTGGCGGCGAGGCGACTATGAATCGAATCGCGTGCCAGTTGAACGAGCCTCTCATCAAGTTGCCGGAACCGCTCAATACGTTCGCCATGCTCCGTTCCGAAAAATCCGCGCAGAGTCGGATCCTTCTCTATCGCGGCGAAGAGCAGGGCCCGACGAAAACTCCGCTCAAACAGGGCGGGGAGATCGTCAATCGCCGCTTCACCTTCCTCTACTCTGGCCACCAAGGGAGAAAGGCCAATGCTCAGCGACTCAGATCGGATCTTCTGCCAGGCACACCAAGGACGAAGTTGGGGCCATCCAGCTTCAAAACGCTGAATCAAGGTCCGGACCGCAGCGACATGATCGCCAGAACGATCTACTGCCTCTCGTCGCACGGCCAACTCGTCGCCGATCTCATTGAAGGTCGTCACAAAGCCGGCAAAAGCATTCAGGAAATTGACGAAGCGGCCTCCGATGGGCGTGTTTGGACCGAATGATTCAGGTCCTTCGCGGAAAAGTGCACTAAAGAGCTGTCTCAGTCGTTCCAACCACTCGAAGTCTTCTCCGGCACAGGCGAGCATACGGGAATGGAACGCCTCTCCCCAAGTCCGCACAGCATCAAGGTCCTCTGCCGAGGGAACGCCATTCCGCCAAAGCGCGCCAAGGGTTTCTTCAGCCGTTGTCTGCGTGGTTGCGAGCTCCTGATTGAGCGTCCGGAGCCGGATCGCGCGGTTAAGGAAATCCGCCATTTGGGACGGCTGCACCTTTGCTCCGTCCGTCCTGGCAGATTGAAGCTCTTTTTGCACGGCTCTTCCCCCAAGCCATTTCGGAAGAAACCATGCCGTCTGTGAGGACTGCCACTTTTGCTGAAGCGCATCAAGTCCGAGCGCCAACAAGCGTGACTCATCGAAGCCCCGGAGTTGATCCCTGACCGAAGCGCGTTCATGGGCGAGAGTCGCCCAATTCTCGATTTCCATGGAAAGCTTGCTCCACGGAACCGTTGCAAAACGCGGTCCCACGGCAATTGGACTGCAAAGCGTTTCCGCCAAATAAGCGACGTTGTAGAGTTGGCTCAGAGACATTATGACCGACGGAACCTTCAGCCAGGTTCCCAGATCATTTGTGGTTGTCTCGATTTGCTCAATGAGCGGCTTGAAAGCCCGCAGCCGGTCCAGCATCCCCTCACTCCAGGCGGGAGACCATTCTTCCCGACCAATCTC
Organism: Terrimicrobiaceae bacterium; assembly: GCA_041675465.1. GTDB lineage: Bacteria > Verrucomicrobiota > Verrucomicrobiia > Chthoniobacterales > Terrimicrobiaceae > QYQL01. The sequence goes on from JBAYTU010000087.1 coordinate 5,924, forward strand.
GGCGAGAAGGTGCGAACTTAATTCGCCCAGCGGCAGAGCGCGCTCCCGAAGTAATCGGGATACGTCCCGAGCCCGTTCCAGAGTTGCCCTTGTGGTCTCCAGGATCTCGTTCCATTCTTCGAGTCGCACCGTTGGTTCATCTCGGCGGGGAAGCAGGTAATCAAAGCAAGAATAAGGGCTCAATCCGCACGGCAGTGACTCGTGGAGTGCGCGTGCGTAAGCATTGAGCCGGGTCCGCAGTTCGGCCAATTCTGTCGCCCGCTCCTCCCACTCCGAGTTTTGCAGGGCATCGACGACGTTCAGGCTTCGCTGAAACTGGGCCAATACTTCACCTTTTCCAGTTTTGTTGGAATGAAGTTCCAGACAGAATGGCTCCAGTCCTTCTTCGCGCAACCGGCGATGCACAACATCGAGCGCGGCCCGTTTTTCCGCCACAAACAGAACCCGTTTTCCATGCGCAAGGCAGTGCGCGATGATGTTGGTGATGGTTTGGGATTTTCCGGTGCCTGGCGGTCCCTCCAAGACAAAATCATGCCCGGCCGCAGCCGCCATCACCGCAGCGAGTTGGGAGGAATCCGCGCTGCGGGGACAGAAAATCTCGCGTGGATGGAAGCGGTCATCGAGTTCAGTCGGACGGATGTCCTCCGGCACATGTGGATATGGAGCGCCCGAGCCTTCGACCAAGTGCTGCACGACCCGGTTGCGGGTCAGATCCTCAAGTCGATCAGCAAGGTCTTTCCAAAGGAGAAACTTGGTAAAAGAAAACTGGCCCAACCAGATCTCAGTCTTCACTTCCCAACCGGCGAGGTTGCGCACCGCATCCCGGAAAATTTGTAATACCCGGCCGACATTCACCCCATTTTCGTCCTCAGGGAGAGGGTCCAGGCCTGCGACTTCCTTCTGGAAATTCTGCCGTAGCATCTCCATCAAGGTGACATTGAGGCGGGTTTCCTCATCGATGCGGCGGAGCGAAAACCCCTCCAAGACTGATTTCCGCTTCAACTCGACCGGCACGAGGAGCAATGGGGCGCGATAAATGCGGTCGCTGTGCTCGGTTTCCCGCCACTCAAGAATGCCAACCGCTGCGAACAAGGTATTCGTGCCATTTTCATCCAGCGCATTCCGGGCCGAACGATACAACTCGGTGAGACGACGGGAATGTTCGCTCTCGTCGAGATGCGTGTGAAGACGACCTTGCTTCAATTCCTCAGTCAGATGAACCGCCAATGCATCGGCACGTTGTTGCTGGGACAGCGTGGCGCTGTGTCGGGGATCTTCCTCGCTCATTAACTTCGGTCGGGGACAAAGTGCCAGTTCGGTTTCCGCCGCCAACTCGTCTTCGACATGCTCAGGCGCGCCTGAAAGAATGCGAATCGTTGCCTTGGTTTCTTTGAGGTTCAACAGCCGGTTGCGCAACGTGAGGTCCAGAAGACGGCTTTTCCATTGATCGATCCGGGTCGCTGGTTGGATGGCCGTCTTGGCCGCGGGGTCGATATGGTCGATAAATTCACGGTCACCGATGCCTTCGGGACCGACAACACCGGTGGAGGCGGATTCCGCATCTACTGTCCTCTGTCCGGGTATTGGCAGGGGCACGATACGTGAGATGCGGGCACGGTGAACATCCAGTGCGAGCCGAAACGGCTTTTCGGTGAGCAAGTGCGAACGCGCCGCGCGCTCGGCGTCTGCGAGAAGACCGGGAGATTCTCCGGCGACCAGCGTCGTTTCGAAAACCGTGATGAGCGAATCCGTCTCCAGCTTGCGGAGATGCTGTAGCGCATCTGCCCCGTCCGAGGCGGCATCCGGCAAGGTGCGTTCCTCCAGCCAGCATCCCACGTAAGCATGCCCCTCATGCATGAAGACCAGCGGATGAAGCCCGGCCCGCTCGCAGCAGGCTGCGAAAAGCAACGTCAGGTCAAGGCAGGTGCCAAATCGCTCGGCGACGATTTGCGTAGGGAAGGACACCTTCTGGCCAGTATTCTCAAAGCTGGTCGGCGGATTAATGTAGCGAATTCCAAGTTCGGCCACCGCCTTGTAGATCGCGGCGACCTGTTCCCAAGCACGTTTGCGGCTTTTGTCCTGATAACCGTTGAGTGCCCCACGCCCCGTTGACTCACGGAGCAAATCCGACGCCCGCCCAAGGATGGGCATCAACGCCGGGTCATTTGGCAGAATGAAAGCCGCAAGAATTTCGGGGAGAGAAACGAGCCCGCACCATTCGTTCCGGGCGAGGAGCGAGACGGCTTCCGCTCGGGAGCAAAGGACCTCATCGCCCGCAAGCACATCGACCTTGAGCCATCCCGCGACTTTCTCGTTCAGGCCAGCGAGAAAGTCGTGGCTGAGTTTCAGGTCAAGCGGCGAGAGGCGAAATTCATCATTGGGTTTGATGGATTGGATTCGAACCTCCGCCGGGGCAGCAAACGCCGGTTCGGTGGACACGCGGATGACGAGGTCTTTGCGTTCCACATCGTCATTCCGTAACCGCAGCTCCTTAACGACTGGAATCGCATTCTGCTGAAAGGCATAGTTGATTGCAGAGTCGTATGACACAGCAAGCGAAAGATCGGAGGGTTTGACAGTAGCAGGAGCGGAAGAAGGATTCACGGCAAGGAAAGATTGGAAGCGATGTGTTTGTCACCGGTGTTAAGCTGTTTTCTTCGTCGTGGATTTTCCGATTGTTGCTGAACCCCTCCTCGAGAACTTGGACTGGGCGTCCGTCTTCGCGAGCACGGCGCATGTTCGCCGAGCAGTGTTTGCACGATCCAGCTATCCGCCAACCGAGATGGACTTCTAAAGTTGAGGAAGCGCTTCATCGTCAATTGTAGGAAAGTAATCCCATGGAGGCGTGGAGCGTCATAGATCGGGCAATTCAGAGAGGACTTCATTGGCAGCGAACCACTCATTTGCGATGACGTGCGTGCGAACAGCCGCAGGGTCGGGAGAATAGGCGACGAGAGCCAAACTAGATCGAGCCCGACTGCAAATCACATAGAATAGGCGGCGGGTGCGGTCGAGCGAGGTTTCCTTGCCTTCGTTGGCGTTTTTGATGTCCGCAGCCGTTGGTTCTTTGGCACCTAGCAGCTTGTCGTAGCCAAACAGAAAACCTCGGGCTTCATCGTCGTCCATGAGGACCATGACGCGTTCGAACTCCAGACCCTTCACCCCTTGATGGGTATCGAACGGAGCCACGTGAGCGACATAGGCAGCATAGGGTGCGATCTCGGAGAACGGGCAGTCGAGGAAGGCAACGAGCGCTGCGATCTTATCGCTGATGGGATCGGCCTTTTCATCGTCGAGTTTTACTTCCTGCACGGCCTGCTTAGCGGCTAATGCGGCCTTAAGACTATCAGGAATCACGAAGAGATTGGTTTCGGCGATATTCGCGGCAAGAGCCCCGCAGATAGGTTCGCCGTTGGCCCAGAGTGACATCAGACTGTCAATCGCGGCTTTAGCGGTGCGGAGCTGCACAATCGGCTCGTCGTGGCTTTTCAAGGTTTCCTTGCTGAGTAGCGGAGAGTTTTCGCGCACGAGCTTGGCCGCCGTAAACTTGTCACCCTTCTGTTGAGCGGTAACGAGCGGCAGGACATACTGAGTGAAGAACCGGGTTGGTGCAAAGCTACCGTCGAGAAAGCCCGTCCGGTATTCATCGACGGACGCCAGCGCCTCGAACATCCGCAAGAATCCCATCCGCCGGGCTGCCATATGATGCTCCAAGGTAAGAATTTTGCATTTGCTGGCCTCGGTCCAATCCTTATCGCCGGTCAGCTTCGCCATGTAGGCCCGGACTTTCTGCTCCAAGGCAGGTTTGTCGGGCACATCAATTGGAAACACAAATAGCCGCGCACAGCCTTCAGGCCGGTCTTTACGCGGTTCTTGATTGTGGCCATCAGCGCCGCCACGAATTTGATTGATGAGCCGCACAATACGCTGTGGGCAGCGGTGATTTAGCTTCTTTTCAGGCGTGCCCCAACTCTCTGGTATCTCCCTTTCGATCCGCTCTTTGCCGTCCGGGTAGATGCGCTGCATTGTGTCACCGATCAAGCCGAGACAAAAGCGATCTGCATGGGTTCTCTGCACCACGAATAGGGCATCGATGAGTGCTCGGCTAGTGTCCTGACTCTCGTCGATTAACAGGAAGGGGAACTTCTCAACAAACATGCGCTGCATAAGCGGCTTCGTCAGAAGGAAGGTCGAGAAAACCTTAATGACTTCGCTGTGGTTCAGCGCGTTACGCTCCTGGTTGTCGCCATTAGGGTTATAGGTGAATGTTTTGATCTCTGTGAGCCGATCCAACCGGCGCTGCTTGGACTCGATCTGCGCTTGACGGGCAGCCGACGCCTTCGTTCCAGCTCGGCCCTTCGCCTCTTCAGCTTGAAGGTCAGTTATCTCACGTTGGAGGTTGTGTTTGAGCCAGGCGCGAATATCGGAGTTAAATCCCTGTATTTGTAGCCAGGCAAAGCTGTGAATGGTGCGCACGACGAACAAAGGATCGTATTTGGTTCGGCGGGTGATCTCGTCGCAGGCGGCATTTGTGTAAGTGATGACTGCGACCTGTCGGTCGCGCAGGCGAAGAACCTCCCGGTAAGTCTTCGCCAAATAGTTCAGCGCGTTTACCAACGAGCGCGTTTTGCCCGATCCTGCACCGGCAAAGAGAAAAAAACTGATTGGCTTCTCCAGATTTAGGAATCCGGTCAGTTCATCTTCAACGTGGTCATCGAGCGTGGCGTTCGATGTTACAGTTGCAAGTGTTTTCACGCCTCGACCTCCCCAGGAACTTCGCCTGGCGACGGCGCGTCGTTTTCAGTGATCTGGGCGAGGCCAAGTTCGACCTGCTTTTGCTCGAGCTGACCAGCCAGCCAGAGCAGCCCGTCCTTAATATAGGCCGGCGGCTTCAGCAAAAGCGGGTCTTCAATTTCGAGTAGATCCAACGCGAATTCCGCTTTTCCTCCACCTTCGAGCGCCGTCTTGAGTGCATCCCTCAGGTCATTCAGATTGGCACTATTGGCGATGGCGGTGCGAAACTTGGCGATAAGCCCGGTTCCCGACAACGTCTCAAACAGGTCCAAGTTCGCCATCACTATCGCGTCTTCCAGAGTGTAAGAAAGCGCCTCGGCGAATTCGCCTTTGAACGTCACCAGGATGGGCGACTGGTAGGCTACGCGCAACGAGAATTTCTCGTCCGCGTAAGCTTTGGCCTTCTCATGCTCGGGCCTATCGAGCAGCGGATCAAGGTCATTGATCATAGGCCACCATGTCCGCAGGGTGGCGTTGCGGGTTGTGCAACCAGCACCCCGAACCGGCGGCGCGCTGGCACCCTCAGCATCGCAGGAATCGATGTCGGTGATGACCAGCGTGGTAAGCCCGATCTTCTCGATCAAGCTACGCAGCTTGTGGGCATGACTACCGCCGATTTCAAGCCAAGTTATATAGCTTTCCGAGAGCTTCTCGAACTCCGAATGGCAGTTCACAAAGTTGGGCACGAGGATGCGTTCGGCCGGCCCTTCGATCAGGACGGCCGCATCGGCAAAGAACAGGTCGCAGTGGGTGACACGCAGATAGCGCGTCACGAAGCGCTTTGTATCCTGCTCAGCGCCGAACGCATTTTCCAGATTGACGACGCAGGAGGTCGGAATCGCTTTGTCGCCGCCCGGCAGACGCCGAAAATAACGAAGCGAGTCAAACTCGCATTCGTGGGCAATGTGACTGGAATGGGTGCTAACAACCATCTGCGTCACAAAATGCTGGCTCACGCCGAGATCGCGGTGGTTGCGCAAAATCTTGTGCGCCTGGCGGATGAAAACCTGCTGGACTTGCGTGTGAAGATGAACTTCGGGCTCTTCGATCAACACCAAATGCAAGGGTGGGATGATCGTATCGTCGGAAGCCTTGTGCTTCGCTTTGCCAACCCGCATCCAGCTGTCGCGGAAGGCCATGAGACGAAAGACCATGGAGATGAGGTTCTGGTACCCCAACCCGTTGGAATCCTCCGGTAGATACAGCTCGGTAGCGTTTTCGCCATCATGGATCGGCACGACGAACTGCACGGCAGTATCGTGGTTCAATCCTTCAACGGGGCGGAGCCGCGTCGAAATGTTCAGTGTCGGGTCCGTTACTCCAGGATAGCCCAGCTTGTGCATCTCCTTGAGTGGACTCTTGAAGCCGTCGCTAAGCCGCAAGTTGAAGGCTTGTTGGGCTTCCTCGATTGCCTTGAGCGCAAGAAGGTCTTGCGCGTCCGGGTTCTCGTAGGGATCGAGATGGCGGGTATAATACTGGCGGAGCTGTACAGAAAGTTTCCGCGATCCACTGTTGGCGACGGCGGCATCATCGCTAACGTCCTCAGCTGTCACGCCGAAGCCGCGCTGGGCACTGATTTCGTCGATGCGAATAAGCCCACGAAATGGGTCTCCCTCAATCGGCTCGCTTCCATTAAGCGCCTGCGGCTTGGCCCTTCCATATTCTGGATCGACGCAGGCGGCAGGATCGAGCACGTAGGCCCTGACCGTAAAGAATGCCGTCAATCGGCGCTGCAAGAACTCGACAAGATTTTGCGGCCAGATGGCTACCTGAAAGTCGGCTGCGGCCTTGTTTTGCTCTGCGGCCAGAGCGGCGCCGGCTGCCTGCAACGCCAACGCTTGAGTGCGTGCGGTCACATATTCCTGCTGTAGTTGCGCTGCATCTTTCGGCTCCAGACGCATCCGCACGCCGAGCAATCCACCATCCCAATCGAGGGTGGGAATAATCTTTTGCACATAGTGCACTTCGTCCTCGGCGACGCGAAGCCAGACATCAAGGAATGGCAATAGTGATTCCCATTCAGAGGCGGGAAACGCCCGATTCTCCAAGTGTGCCGATTCCCAAGCTGCGCCCATTGAGTTGATCGCAGGCCAATTGGCGAGCGTGAAATCGTTGAGGCAGAAGCTTGAACGCTCGCGATCTAAAAGAAAATAGCGCAACGCAGTGATCGCTGTAGTCTTACCGCTATTATTTGCTCCAACGAATACGGTTTTTTCGGGTGAAAAACCTACCCTCGTTGAGAATAATTTACGAAAATTTGCGATTTCGACGAACTCAATACGCACGTTGTTTGTTCCTTCCGCAATTACTGTGGATAATCGGCACAAAATTGGTGAGCCCAAAACGACGATCCTCTCGTTTTGTTTGCGAAGCACGTAACGAGACTCGCGAGTAGTTTGTGGTTTTCATCATTTTTTCATCCCGAGATGGAAACTGGCTCCCCTACTCCCCGATACCTATCCGGGTGGCAGGTGAGGATGAGGATTTGCAGACGCTCGGCTTGGGTGCCCAGGACGTCTAGTATGCGTTCTTGGCGGATGGGGTCGGTGTTGACCAAGACGTCGTCGAGGATGAGGACTTGCGGTTCGTCGGATGCGAGTTCCTGAGCGACGGCGAGGCGGAGGCAGAGGAGGAGCTGTTCTTTGGCACCTTGGGAGAGTTGGTCGAAGGCGTGGGTTTCGTCACGGGTGCGCCCAATGCCAGCCACTTGCAGGTGTTCGTCAAGGAAGACCTGACGGGTGGAGTCGCCAGTGAGTTCAGCGAAGGCGGTGGTGAGGCGGTTTTCCAAGGGGGTCAATACCGCCTTGGTCGCGGCCTGTTTGCGGTGTTCGATTAGGTCGTTGGCGACGCGAGCGCACCAGGCCTGACTGCGGGCGGCATCCCGGCGCAGGATGGCCTCGGCATTTCGTTCCTCCAGTTCGGTTTCCCGGGAGTAAAGGCCCTGCCCGCCGAGCGTTTGCAGAATGGCTCGGGCCTGGTCGCGGTCGGTCCGGAGGGCCTGAAGTTCGTTGGCGATTTGCTGGAGCGAAGCAGCGGCGCGTTTGTTACGCTCGGGAAGTTTTTCGAAGTCAGGTGGTAATTCCTTTTCGGTGCCGACGACGCGGGCTTCGGCCTCGGCGAAGGCGAGTTGGGCGGCCGTTTTTGCCGGGTCGATGCCCCCGGAATATCGGGCATTGAGGTCTTTGATCTGGGTTTCAAGCACGCGGAGACGCGCTTCTTGTTCCCCGGCGAGTTTTGTCGTTTCCTGAGCCTTCTCGACGGCGGCGCGTTCCTCAGTGCGAAGTTGGGCGAGTTGCTTGGTGAACTCCGCGAGTGACTTTTCAGCGGCGGGAACCGTTTCGGACTGCGTAGCTTCAGCGGTTTCGAGGTCGGTAAGGCTAAGTGCTTCCTCCTCGGGGGTTGGACTCAATGAACCTGTCAGGGTTTTGGCGCGGTGTTTGGCAGCGGCGGCGGATTCCCGGAGAGCTTCGAGGTTCGGGTGGTCGCCAAGGTGCGGGGACAGCCCCTGGGTCGCGGCCTTGATCTGGGCGTCCAGCTCCTTCATCGTGGCAACCACCTCGCGGGCGGCTTCCACGCCTGAGA
>JBAYTU010000088.1:0-13860 GCA_041675465.1 Terrimicrobiaceae bacterium
ACTGACGGGCTGATTGATGCCGGCCACCTTCTCGCGAGGCACCTTGAAGAAAATCAGGATCGCGTCTCGGGCACCATCGAGAGTATTCATGCACTGACGGATGCCGTCCGCGGCCAGAAGACGGCGTGCTACGACCCCGGTTTGGCGGTGCGCAACCTCGAGGTTCTTTTCGGGATGGTTTACAGCCACCTTGCCGAAGGTCGGCGTGTCCACTGGCCCATCGAGCGGCGGGGACTGAAGATCACGGGGCGCATCGGAAACCTCCACCCTTAGGAAACTGTGGTCACACTCAAAAGAAAAGTGGCGAACGCCGCCAGGTTCTTGCGCAACCTGACAGGTCCGTCGGCCGCCGTGCCGCGCATCGTCAGGATGATTCGGGCGTATGAGCCGCGTCTCGCCGAGTGGAAGAACCTTCTGCCCTCCGAAGCGACCGGGCGTCGCGTCGCGGTATTGATCAGCCCCTGGCTCGAAAGTGCCGTCCCGCTCTTCAGCCTGGAATGCGCGCTGGCGATGGCCCGTGACGGCATGGACGTGGTGATTTTCTGGGACGACGGCCGGATTTTTCAGGGCGAGGCCAAGGGTGCCGAGCGGGAGGCTTTAGAAACTCTTTTGGAAAAGGCCTCGGCTGTCCTCCCCGTTTGTTGTGTCTGCGATATCAGCCCGGCCCTGGGCCATGACTGGATCGCTCTGGCCGAAAAGATTCTGCAGGATAACGCCATAGCACGAGCCAGGGGCGAGGATGCCGCGACAGCCTTTCTGGAGGGCTCGCCCGATCTGCCGGAGAATGCCAGAAACCATCTGGCCCGCGTGCAGGAGGCTCTCGAGGAATTCCGCCCCGCGTGGGTTTTTGTGCCCGGTGGCGTATACGGCACCAGTGCCATGTACCGGGAAGTGGCGGGCAAGCTGGGCATTCCGTGTGGAACGTACGACGCCGACGAGGGAATGCTTCTCATGACGACCGATGGGGTTGCCACCCACCATGCCGATATCCCCAAGGCCGCCGCCCTTTTGGAGTCGTGGGTGGACGGCCACGACGGGGCCCGCGAATATATCGGGAAGATGACGGCGTTGGAGATCGAATCGCGCATGGCCGCCTCGGACAGCTGGGGCTTTCAACTGTCCGTCGCGAGCGGTCAAGCCTGTCTCCCCTGTGACGTCCTAGTGCCGTTGAACCTGCGCTGGGACACGGCCGCCCTGTCGCGGCAGCGCGTCTTCCCGACGGTCAGGGCATTTATCGAAAGCATCATTCAATGGGCGCGGAAGCATCCCGACCTGCATGTCTGTTTCCGCCAGCATCCCTGCGAGCGCTTTGTGTTCGCCAAAAGCAGCGACGACGTGAGCGGGTGGATCCGGTCCGTTGCGGATCAAGCCACGAACATCCATTTCATCGCGGCTGACGCCGAGATCAGCACCTATGACCTGCTGCGCACCACGCGCATCCTGCTTCCCCACACCTCCACCATCGCCCTGGAAGCCGCCATGCTGGGAATTCCCACCGTGCTGGGCACGCATTGCTACTATGAAGCCTTCGGGTTCGCATGGTCCACGGAAGACGAGGCCGGGTTCCATTCCTTGATCGAGGCCGCGCTGGACTCTCAGCTCAACATCTCCCCGAAGGCGGCCTGGGAAGCCCGTCTGCTGTATTTTCTCACGCAGGTTTGTGCGCCGTTGCGATCGCCGCTGACTCCGGCACCCAAGGATTTTTCCATCTGGGTTTCGGAGCCGCCGGCCGTGCTGTGGGAACGCGAAGAGTCGCGCGACCTCCGCCGCGCCTTCGCCGAGGGCCTGCCCGTGAGCTATCTGCGCGCCTTGCGTCTTTGCCACCGTGCTGCAGAGGGAGTCCCGACATGAATCCGCTGAACTGGCTTCAAAAACAATGCCGTGTGCGCCCGCGGGCGCGGCGCACCGGCCGGGAAAAAAGAGATCGCCTTGGGAGAAATTCCGTGGTGGATCCGTCCGTGCAGGTTTATGGCTGGAAAAATATCCGCGTGGGCAGCGACACCATTGTTTCGGAGGAAACGCTCATCAACGCGATGAACCGCGAGACGGACGAAGTCACCCTATCGATCGGAGACAATTGTTTCATAGGGCGATGCAACTATTTCAATGTGGGGGGGGGGGAGATTCTTTGGGGCAGCTACTGCCTGACGGCAAACGACTGCCGGTTCCTTGGCACCGACCACAAAGTGGATGACCCGTTTGTCCCGTATCTCGCCGGCACCGTCAGCGCGGAAGAGGACATCGTCATCGGCGCGAACTGCTGGCTGGGTTGCGCGGTCACCATGTTGAAAAACGTGCATGTTGGTTACGGTTCGATCATTGGAGCCGCCACAGTGGTGACCGGAAACATTCCCCCACTCAGCATCGTGGTCGGGAACCCGGGGCGCGTGGTCAAGCGCTACAGTCTCAATCGAAAGCAATGGCTACCCGCTTCGGAATACTCCGCAGAAGAGCAACTCCCTGACGAGACGGCCTACCTGGCGCGCTTAAGGCAATGTTATCCGTATCTGCGCGGACCCCTGCAGGGAAGCTCTCGGAGGTTCGGGGATTTCTGACCTATGTTTTTTCACCACTTCCCCAATAAGATCTGGCGTCCGTTGCTCAACGCCCTGACGCCCGGGCACGCCCGATCCTATCGGGAATTCTCGGCCAAAAACTGGCTGCTCCGCCAGTTGCGTGTAACCATCGGACGCGATGTGGCGGTCGGACGGAAATTTGATTTTTTCATCGGTCAGGGGCGGCTCGCCATTGATCACCATATCAACATTTCAAACGATGTTTCGATTTATGCCTTCAAGGAGATTTCCATAGGTCCCTTTACTGCAATTGGATCTCATTGCCTCTTGACCGACGGGAGCCATGATCTGTCCACCCATGTTCCCAAGGCCAGCGGCATGAAAATCGGGCGGGGCGTGTTCGTCGGCTCCGCGGTGAAAATCGTCGGCTCCGTGACGATCGGCGACAAAGCTCTCCTCCGGCGGGCTCCGTTGTCCTCTCGGACGTTCCGGAAGGAGTGGTCATGGCAGGCAATCCCGCGAAACAAATCGGCCGGCGCCCCCTGGCCGCAGACATCTGGCATTTTCCCGACACCTGGTACGACCCGGCCACCTTCCAGATTGTCCCGCGGGAGACCGACCCTTCCCCGGCGGCAGGAATCCCATGAAGAGCATCGTCGTCGTCGGTAATGGAAAAGTCGCGCTCGATTGCGTGAAAATCATTTTGAAGGCGATCGAACCTCAAACGTGGCGCCTCGCCTGCGTCGCGGCGGACTCGTCCCGGAAGGAACCCACCGAAAGCCTGATCCAGTTCTGCCGGACCCGGAACATCGATTCGGGCCCGGTCGCAAATATCAACGCCGCGAAATTTGTCGGGGAAATGCAGGCGCTCTCCCCGGAGCTCGTTTTCAGCGTTAACAATTTCCAGATCATCCGCCCGGCGCTTCTTGCGACCGCCCGGCGCGGGTTTGTGAATTTCCACAATGCCCCGCTCCCCAAGCATGCGGGTTCACACGCCTGCACCTGGGCGATCTACGAGGGCGAGACCACGCACGGGGTGACATGGCACCGCGTCGATGCGGGCATCGATTCCGGCGATATTGTGGCGCAAAGATGTTTTGAACTTCCGCCCGACGTTACGGCCATCGGACTGATCATGAAATGTCTCGTCGAGGGCGCGCGTCTTTTTGAGGCCGTCCTGCCTTCCCTCCTCCGGAACGAAATCCAGGCCGTTCCCCAGAACCAGGGCGCACGAAGCTTCCATGCTAAAAAGGCTGTGCCTAATAACGGACTCCTCCGCCTGGACTGGGATTACGCGCAGATTTCCCGATTTGTGCGCAGCCTGTTCTTCCACCCATTCAGCAACGAACTGGCGGCGGCGGCCATAAAGTGCGGGGACCGGGTCGTGCTGGTCGATGAGGTTGCGCTCGTGAAACCGGAGGCGGGCGGGCGTTGCGGAGAAATTCTCGCTCTGAATGAAAGCCTTTGCCACTTCCAATGCTGCGATGCCGTGGTGGCCCTGACAAAAATCCGCAATGCCGACGGGCAACCGATCAAGCCTTGGGATCTGGTCCGCCAATACGGAGCCGTGGCGGGAAGTTTTTTCACGGAACTCAATGAGCCGATATTGCCCCGCCCGTCCGATTTTTCAACCCTTGCCCTGTCCAACTCATGACCCAACGCCTCTGCCACGTTTTTACGAAATCCCTTGAGCTGCCCGCAGAAACCGACGCCGCCACACTTCAGCGCGACTTCGTGGAATCCTGGGATTCCCTCGCACACATCTCCCTCATCACCGCCATAGAAAACGAGTTTGATCTCATCTTCAATGCGGACGACTACGCCAGGATCACATCTTTCGAGGCCGTCGTGGAGATCCTTCAAGCGAGGGGCATTGAATAATCCGACCCAGCCATGAGCCTTGTTATCGATTTGGATTCCGCGTTCGCCGAAAGCGATTTTGACAATCTGGAAAATCTGATGCCTTTTGTTTCCGCCGAGGTCGCCAGCTGGAGGGTGGATCGCGCCCGGGGACAAATTGTCATCGAGCTGCCCGCCTCTGCCGAGCGGCCTTCGATCGAGAAAAAAGTCCGCAAGCTTGTCGCCAAGGTCAAGCCGCTGCGCATCAGCCCGCAACCGGAGTATCTGGTGGACTGCCGGAACCGCGCCGTGCCGTGCCAGTCCGACCTTTTTGATCTCCTCGTGAGCCGGCGCGATGTCATCCAGCACGCCCCGGGCATTTTTTCCCTGCACGGAAAGTTCCAGCGCATGTTCAGCCGGCTGGATGGCCACCTGCGCGCCCTAGCGGAATCCCTCCATGCAGAGGAGGCCGTTTACCCCGTGACCATTCCTTTGGAAACTCTCAGGAAGAGCAAATTTTTCTCCCATTACCCGTAGTTCGCCAACTTCATTTCCCACCTGGAGCCGGACATCGACACGATTTCCGCCGCCGCGAGCGGGCTGGGAAAAACCGCAGACTTCGATTTTTTGAGCGCCCTGAGCAAGCCCTCCTGCATGTGCCGTTCCGCAGGGTGCCTCCATTCCTACCCCTCCTATGAAAACGAGGTTTTCCCGGACCGGAGAGAGGTTGCTATCACGATGATCGGCCGCATCTTTCGCAACGAAGGATCCAACGTCACGACCCTGGAGCGCCTGCACGAATACAGCATGCGGGAGATCATCTTCATGGGTCGGTCGGAATTTGTTCTCAGCGGACTGGGGGCTTGTTTGGCCTGGTGCCGGGATTATTTGGAGGAATTTGAACTTCAGGGAACCATCCAGGCCGCGAGCGATCCCTTTTTTGCTGACAACCTGGCCGCTCTCCAGTGCTTCCAGCGCTCCGAGCAAAGCAAGTCCGAGTTTCGCCTCGCCATTCCCTTTTCTGGGAAGAGCATTTCGGTGGCCTCGATGAACAACCACGGCGAGCACTTCTCAAAGAGTTACAATATCCGGTTCGCGAACGGGCGGTTTATCCACAGCGGGTGCTTCGGGGCGGGTTATGAGCGCATCATTTTTGCCACCCTCAGCCAATACGGCTACGAGGAATCGGAGTGGCCTGAAAAGCTCCGGGGATTTTATTTTTCTCAGGGGCCCGGCCGGGCGCTCATCGCTTAATTATTCAATGAGGAAAAGATTTTCCTGGTTTCGCTGGAGGAAGCCTTCCGGGCTTCGCGCCAGGGGTGTCTACATCGATCCGTCGGTTCAAATCACCGGGGCCGATCTGGTTGAGATTGGGGAGGGAGCGGTCATCAGTGAAAGCAGTTGGCTGAATGTCAATCATCGCGACAGCCGGAAAACAGCGATTTCCATCGGGCGATTCACCTTTGTGGGCAGGCGGAGATCGCCGAGGGAGGCCATCAAATCCTCGCCGGTCTGCATCGGCGAAAATGTTTGGCTCGGCTTCCATTCGATCCTCCTCAAGGGTGTTCATGTCGGCTCCAACAGCATCGTTGCCGCAGGAAGTGTCGTCACCAAGGATGTTCCTGCTGACAGCATTGTGGGGGGGGAATCCCGCCGTGCTGATCAAATCGGTTTTGCATGATTGATAAATTCCGAAAAATGCGGGATTCCCTCGCGCTTCTTCCTCTTCTGAACGAGAGGATCAAGCGCCTGGAGGAAGCCAGCCAGCTTATCCGGATGGCTCTCGGCCGTGTCGAGAACCGCCAACTGACAGACCGGAAGACGTCCGGTCTCCAGGGCGTGGAATATGGGGTGTTTTCGCAGTGGGGGGAGGATGGGATCCTTCAGCACCTTCTTCGCCAAGTTCGGGTGCCCCGCAATGTTTTTGTGGAATTCGGCGTGGAAACTTATACTGAAGCCAATACCCGGTTTTTACTGATGAGGTATAATTGGAGCGGTTTGGTGATCGACGGTTCCCAGTCCAACGTTTCCACCATTAAACGGGATCCTATCTATTGGAAATATAACTTGAAGGCCGTTTGCGCCTTTGTGGACAGAGACAATATTGATTCCCTGCTGTTGGAAAACGGCATCAAGGGGAAGATCGGGTTGCTTTCCGTGGACATTGATGGAAATGATTACTGGGTTTGGAAAGCCATTACCTGTATTCAGCCGGCATTGGTTGTGGTGGAATACAATGCCAGGTTTGGGTCGGAAGCCGCCGTGACTGTTCCTTATAATCGCGAGTTTGTCAGGGAAAAAGCCCACCATTCTTGCATCTACTATGGAGCTTCGCTGAAAGCATTTCATCTGCTGGGACAAAAGAAAGGATATGCGTTGGTGGGATGCAACAGTGCCGGAAACAATGCTTTCTTTGTTCGCAGGGAGCTTCTAGCCCCCCCGCTTCGGGAAATGACAGTGGAGGAAGCTTATGTGCCATGTCAATTCCGGGAAGCTCGTGGAACAGATGGGAAACTTGTGTTTGCATCACCAAAAGAGGAGATGAAAATTCTCTGTAACCTTCCTCTGGAAAGTGTGGAAGGAGTCTAAACTGCCCTGGACTTTCGCGCATCAACAATGTCGGAGTGCCTATGAATTTTCGGAAAATCATTGAAAAATGGACCCGCATTCGTTTTGCTGGCACGAAGCGAAACGTAATTGTAGTGCCGCGGTATGGATTTGTTGATTCCACGGCGAGGGTTTACGGTGCGGCTCGCGTTCGCCTGGAGAATGGAGTGGTGGTCTCGGAGGGCACGGTGATTAATGCCATCAATTTTCCGAGAAAATGCGCGGTCGATATCGGTGCTTTCTCCTACATCGGACGCTTTAATTACTTGAATGCCGGTCTAGAGTTAAGGCTCGGTCCCTTTACTCTAACAGGACCCTTCTGTCAGTTTTTGGGAGTGGACCACGAAATGTCGGCTCCTTCTGTTCCGTATGCTTTCTCTGGACCCGGCGATTCGGGTTTGATCGAACTCGGTGCAAATTGCTGGCTGGGTTCTTCGGTTTGCATTCTTAAGAATGTGACCATTGGACACGGATCGGTCATCGGCGCTGGCAGCATTGTTACAAAGTCAACCCCTCCTTTTTCCATGGTTGTGGGTAATCCGGGACGGGTGATCAAACGCTATAGTTTTTCCAAAAAGCAGTGGGTTCCCATTGCCGAATGGGCGATAGTTGATGAAGCCTCTATTCCTGCTGCAGAGGATTATAAAACCAGTCTCCTTTCTGCCTGTGCTGACAAGAGGCTTGATCCCGGCATGGCAAATTCCATTGATCGATGAGCGGCTTTTTCCAAAGTATCCTTCATGTTGTAGCAGAGGCAGAGGCTTCGGTAAGACGTTCACGACCCATTGGTCTGTTTCGACGATGGGAATTGGCGCGTCTTGGTGTAAGCTGCGGCTTTCCGCTTTCAATCAGGGAAAAGCTTTGGATTGAAACGCCTGGAAAATTGACCATTGGTCCGCGCGCATGTTTGGGGCCAAATTCCAAGTTTTTTAACTATTCGCAAATCATCATCGGAGAGGATTTTCTTTCGGCTGGTGAACTGGTGATAAACACAGGTTCGCATGATCCCGTAACTTTGAAGCCATTTTCACTACCTGTCTGTATTGGTTCTCGGGTGTGGATTGGTTCCGGGGTGACGATTCTTGGAGGAGTTTCAATCGGGGATGATGCGGTGATAGGTGCCGGTAGCGTAGTCATCAAGGATGTTGAACCTGGAACCATAGTCGCCGGGATTCCCGCCCGTCTGCTTCGTACTGTCGACAGGAAAGGAGTACGGTTGTGGAGCTATTTCGAAAATTCTCACTGACTTTTGATCGGGTGCTTTCATTTGTTCCGCAGCATCTTTAAATGCAATATTTAGTTTGGCACGGAGTCCCGCCGACTCCTTCGTTTGTCGTTTGTTCTGACACTAAACCCTCCGCCTTTGGTAGGGCCTGTCCGGTGTTGGGAAACGAAGACAGGCAAAGGGATAGCGGGTAAAAAAGTTCGGGCATGAGCAGCGGAAAACGCTGCCATGCCCGAAATCGAGTGGTTATCATTTCGAGAGCCTCCCCGGCAGAGCCGGGGGATCTCCTATTGGACTTTAGAATTACTTGCCAAGAACCTTTCGTACTTCCATTTCAGGCGGGGGAATTTTGGGAGAGGGAGTTGTGCTTTCGCGAACCGGAAGAATTTTGCGCGAGGTCTCTGTCGCCCATGGGTATTCCTTCACAGATCACCCTCTTGCCAATCACAAGATCCGTGTGCAAATGCGCAAGGCATCCGGGCGCATCGCGGTTCTGGCTTCGCGTGGAGCGGATTGCTACTATCATTGGCTATTTGATGTCTTGCCGCGAGCCGGGCTGTTGGGATCTGAGCGAATTGATGGTTTCATTATTCAACAACCTGGGTATGCACTTTATTCCCCCGACCGCAACATCTTGTGGCGTCCGGTCGTCGCAGGCTCATTCGGTGGGGCAAAATCTGCGCCAAGGGGAATAAAGTGCATACCCAGATTCAACAAAATACGACTTTCCAAAGACAGGTTCAGGCCGCGCTGGAAAAGATTGTTGACTGTTCCTGTTCTCTTCCATGCGGGCCGTCCACTTATTTTTCTTGTGATGAATTGATCGTTCCCTCTTTGCCAGGAGTGAGTGGAATGCCGACTCCGACTTCCTGCGCTTTTCTCCGGGAACAGTTTGGTAAAAAAGCGTCATTTTCCGGCAGAAAATTGTATATTTTTCGGGAGGATGCAACTCTGCCGGGAACAACGCGTTCTTCGTCCAACGTTCGCTTCTGCCCTCCACATTGCCCGAGGTGCCAGCACGGGAGGCTTTTGTCGCGAGAAGATTCCGCGAGGCCAGAGATGAGAAAGGAAAACTGAGGTATCTCAGCCACGAGGAGGAGGCATCCTTGATCGCCGCACTGCCTGTTGTTGAGGTCGCCTGACTTGGCGGCGGACCGAGCCCCCCCGCCCGGCTCCGCAATCTCCTCTCCAAATCAAAGTTTGAAAATTGCTGTCATAGATCTTTCCATGCGGGGCTGGCTTGCCGGCGGGGTGGTCACGCGGACGATGGCACTGGCCCTGAAACAAGCCGGGGCGGATGTCGTGTATGCGTCGGATTCGGAAAGTGCCCTGGCAGGCGTGCCCGGGCTCACCATTCCCGCACCCAATTACCTGCCCTTGGAATGGACGCTGCGCAGGGCGCTGCAACGGGGATCCAAGGAAACTTTGTCACGAGCGCTGATCAATGCGCAAGTCGATGTCGCGCTGCCGACCATCGGGGCCTTGAAAGTGAAGGGACTTCCAACAGTGGGCTGGATTCCGGATTTTCAACATCTCCGGTTGCCCGAGCTTTTCAGCGTCGAGAAGCGGAGGAACTTGACACGGGAATTCGGGGCTCTCGCCGCCAGATCCGCCCGGGTGCTCCTGTCCAGTCGCGACGCAGCGAAGGACTTTCTCCACTTTTTTCCTGAAAATTCCGGAAAGGCCCGCGTCGTTTCGTTCCCGTCGCTTTTCGCATTTTCTCCTCCCGCTTCGGAAGCGGGGAACACGCGCGGGAAGTTTTACCTTCCCGAGAGGTTTCTTTTGGTCATCAACCAATTCTGGCGCCATAAGAATCACAAGACTGTGGCGCAGGCCCTCGGGATGGCGAAGAGACTGGGGAAGGAGATCCCGCTGGTCATGGCCGGCCTGCCTGTCGATTATCGGGATCCGGAAAACTCGGCCATGAGCGAGACATTCCAGGAACTGGCCATGGGAGGAGTGTCCGGTCAGTGCGTGTTTCTGGGGAAAGTCGGACGTGACGACTTGGTGGATCTTTTAAGGACGGCTACCGCTGTCGTGCAACCCTCGCTTTTCGAGGGATGGAACACGACGGCGCAGGATGCGAAGGCCCTGGGTTGTCCTGTGCTGGCCTCGGATTTGGGCGTCCATCGGGAACAGTGTCCGGAAGCCGCCGGATTTTTTCCTCCAGATCAACCGGAGCAACTTGCGCGGATTCTTGCGGAGTGCTGGGATCGGTTTCCCACACGTCCCGATCTTGCTTCCGAAGAGGCAGCGCTGGCGCGGGAAAAAGAATTTGCACGAACCTATGGGGAGAAACTGATGGCCGTTTGCGAGGAGTGCCGCCGATGAATTCCCTCCCGAAGATTTCGGTCGTCACGCCATCCTACAACCAGGGGGTGTTTCTGGAGCAGACGATGCTTAGCGTGCTCGGGCAGGTATATCCGAATCTCGAATACATCGTCGTGGATGGAGGCAGCAACGATGGGAGCGTGGAAATCATCAAACGCTACGAGGACAATCTTGCTTGGTGGGTTTCCGGGAAGGATGGAGGCCAGGCGGAGGCCATCAACAAAGGGTTTGCCCGTGCGACCGGCGACATTTTGTGCTGGCTGAACAGCGACGATTTTTTCCTCCCCGGAACGCTTTTGGCCATCGCCGGGGAATTGGCCGCGGGACACGATTTGGTTTACGGCGATTGCATCAGTTTCTCGGATCTGGGAAAGCGGTGTGTCATCAATCGTCCGCCGGTTTACGATCGGGAGTTGCTTGGATTGGTGGATTATATCGTCCAGCCGAGTTCGTTCTGGACGCGGAGCCTGTGGTCGAAAACGGGCCCCTTGAATACCGCGTTGCACTATGCCTTCGATTGGGAGTGGTTTCTCCGGGCTTCCGGGTTCGGAAAATTCCACAAATGCGAACGCATCCTTTCCGCCTACCGGTTCCATGCTTCCCACAAGTCTTCGACCGGAGGAGAGCGCCGCACCGAAGAGATTTTTTCCGTCGCCGAGAAACAGGGTGGAGAGAAGGCCGGTCGGCACTACCGTTTTGTACGCGAGCATCTGGCCGTTCTCCGGTGCCATGAAAATCTTTGCACCCGTCTGCGGGGGCGGGGGCTTTCAAAATACGAGCCTGTTGCCCGTTGGTTTTTCCCATCGCTCCGGTCCTTGCCGGAAGGATGTGATTTTCAGAAGATCCGCAGGTGCATGGGAATGTTCGGCTCCTGAGGTTTCCCGTAAAACATGGCATTCAGCATCAGAGGTTCTTTGAAACGGGCGGTCCGGAATTTTGCCGATCCCGTCGTCTGTTTTCCGGAGGCCCACAATCTGGAAAAACTTGCGGCTTCCCGGGAGTGGAGCTTCGAGGAGATCCTTCCCTCTTCGATCCAAGTGTGCCCGGGGGCGCGGGCCATGAGCGGGGACTTTCTGGCCTGGGTGGACCAGGGACAACAAATCCTGCGCGCGCACCGGGATGCCGACCGCGGGCCCGAATTCGCGCGCCACTGGGCTTCGCATCTTCACAGTGTTTACCGGTATCCAATGGACCGGGTTTTCCGCTGTGCCATACCGGGTGCGTTTGTTCTTTCCCACGGGGGAGGAGTTCTTTCCCCGGAGAAGGAAATCCTGCGCGAAGCGTTTTTCATTTCCAACTTGTTGAGAAAGTCGCAGGTGCCAGATCCATGGCCCCGCCCTCTGGAGGGGAAATTCATTTCCTTGTTGACCATCTGGGGAGACAGAAACCTCGGGCACTTCTTTTTCGATGCCATGCTGAGAACAGCGATTTTTGATAACCTGAAGGACTATCGGTTTCTGGTTCCTGGCAACCTCCTTCCCTGGCACTGCGGGCTCCTGGAAATTGCGGGAATCCGAACTGAACAGATTGTGCCTGTGCGCGACCGGGTTGTGGCGGTGGAGGAACTCCACGCGTGCCACATTTCGAATTCCGGCTCCATGCCCCGCAAGGAACTGCTCCTCAAGTTCCGTGGGAGAGCCAGAAAGGCTGCGGGCGTGGCCGAAAACACGAAACCTTTCCGGAAACTGTTTATCGACCGCTCCGACGCCAAGAGGAGGAAGCTTGTGAACCAGCGGGAGCTTGAAAAGGTGCTTGATGCCAGAGGGTTCGAATTGATCCGCTGGGAGGCCCATTCCATGGCCGAGCAGATCCGGATTGCTTCCGAGACGTCCGTGATGGCCGGCCCACATGGGACCAATCTTCTCAACAGCATCTATTGTCAACCCGGAGCAAAACTCATGGAGATCATCAATCCGCTGTGGTGGGATGCCGCGACGCTCCGGCAGGCGAGTCTTGTCGGCCATGAATTTTGGTATTGCTTCGGAGCCGACGCTTCTCCCGAGCATGATACGCGGATTGCCCCGGACAAGCTGGCCCGTGTTCTCGACTACATGCTCGAGGCCGATGTTTGTGAGGTCCCTCCAGAAGAAACCGGTCGCGAAGTCAGAACATTCTAGATGATGCCATGAAAGATCTCATCATGGCCATTTCCTATGGCTACACCTACTCCCAGCTGGGGGTTTTCATCCGCTCGTTGGCCCGGACCTCCTTCCGGGGAGATCTCGTCCTGTTCGTCGGAGAAACCGACCGGGCGTCCATGAGACTGTTGCGGAAGGATGGAATCTGGCTAATCCCTTTCTGGTACCCCTACAGGCGGTGCCACAAACTCCGGACGCCGTTTCATAGACTTTGGCCTTTGGTGAGGCCTTTGCTCTCCCAGTTGGATTCCGTGGGAACCATCCAGCAGATCGCCGCACCCTTTCTGAATTTATCCATCCTCCGCTTTGCCTTCTACAGGAACTTTCTTCTGCGGCATGGAGGAGGCTACAAGCGCATTTTTTTGACCGACCTGAGGGATGTCTGCTTTCAAAGTGATCCGTTCCTGCGCGCTGATGATGGTGGGCTGCGGGTGTTTCTGGAGGAACCCGGGCACACGCTGGGGGGATGTCCAAACAATTCGCGGTGGCTGATGGAACTTTACGGACCCGATGTCCTAGGCGACCTGGCTGCGAACCCGATCATTTGCAGCGGCACGATTCTCGGAGACCGCGAACGGCTGGTCGCGTATCTCAATGCATTCCTTTTTTCTCTCCCCCGGGCCCGAAGTGTCATGCGCATGGGCATGGATCAGGGAATCCACAACTACCTGGTTTATCGTGGATTGGTTGGCCCCGTCGTTTTTTGTCAGAATCGCGAGAGCGAGGTTCTGACCATGGGGCTCATGAATCCGGCCGACCTGCCTCAACGCTCTGGAAACGGGCTGTTCGTGGACGTCAACGGGGATCCCTATCCCGTTCTCCACCAATTCGATCGGCACGAGGGAATCCGACGGGAAATCCTTTCCGCATACAACTGATTTTCACAGGATATGTGGCCCTCCTTAGCAGAGACTTTTTCCAGGCCGGTTGACGGCTGTATTCGATCCATTGCGTCATCAATTTCAGACGGATCTGCTTGGGTTACTGTCGCAGGACAGAGAAAGCCTTTGCGCCGCTGACAAATCATTTTCTCATTTTGCAAGCCACCACATCTCCTTCGGTGATTTCGATTTCGCTGGTTACCCCGTCGTTCAACCAGGCGGACTTTTTGGACGCCGCGATCCGTTCGGTTGTCTCGCAGGCCCATCCGGCATTGCAGTATGTGCTCATGGACGGGGGATCGACGGACGGGTCGCAGGAAATC
>JBAYTU010000089.1:0-13789 GCA_041675465.1 Terrimicrobiaceae bacterium
CGGACAAGCCAAAGGGGTTGAGTTTGGTGATAACCCGACAGGCTCTCCATCATTGGAATATTGTACAGTGCTTGGGAACAAGACTGCCGGACTGTATGCCGTGTATCGGGACCGAATCAGCACAGTGAGGAACTGCATTATCTGGAACCCGCAGGCAGGTAACAACAACCAGTTCGGAAGTCCCTATGGATATGTTCCAAATTTGCAGGGAAACATCGTTTACGGAGGCCAGTTCGGAGGCACGAATGCGGATCCCAAGCTGAGCGCAGAAGGGCTGCTGACAGCGGGTTCATTGGCGGTAGATGCGGCCACCGGTGGAGCGGAAATCAATGCGGACATCCAAGGGGATGCCAGGCCCAACGGCGCTGCCCGGGACATGGGGGCCGACGAGTGGGTGGACGGCGACAGTGATCAACTGCCCGACCAATGGGAGATGAAATGGTTCGGATCGTTGGACGATGGCAGCCAGACAGACGACAACGACGGGCTGACGAAGGCGGAGGAGATGCAGTATGGAACCGACCCGACAAAAGCCGACACCGATGGCGACGGGCTGACGGACGGGCAGGAAATCCATGAATTCCACAGTGAGCCGAATTGGCCGGAGACGGTCACCTCGGCCCCCACATTTTCCGTTCAGCCGGGATTCTACAATGCCCCCGTGACGGTGTCATTCACTGCGGGTGCGCCGCTTGTCCAGTTCCGTTACACGCTGGATGGCAGCGAGCCGACCGCAAGTTCATTACTCGCTCCTGCCGACGGCGTTGTGGTGCAGAGCACGTCCGCACTCACAGCGAAAGGCTTCCGCGGCGGTTTCGCGGTTACGCCTTCGGCGGCGAAGCGCTATGTCGTCAAACCCGAGGCGGTCTTCCCGCTGGCAGGAGTCAGGCTATGGATGAAAGCCGACGAAGGCGTGCAAACGACTGGGACAGGCGAGGTCACCGCTTGGTCGGATATCACGGAGAGCAGACCCAATGCCGTTCCGGCGTCCACCCCTTCGAACGCCAAGCCGACGCGGGTCGAAAATGCGTTGCCCAACGGGTCTTCCGCAGTCCGGTTCAATGGGACCAACCAATATCTCTCAATCTCGTCAACCGGAACGGAGCTTCATTCTTCGGATGGCCAACTGACGGTCTTTGTCTTCGCAAAATGGAACAGTGGCAACGATCTTGGCCCGCTCCTGGCATCGACAAAATCCAACTCCTGGACGGATGGTGGCTGGGGCCTCGGACGTTTCAAAACGGATGCGGCCACGTCGGAAAACTTCGGCTTCTGGGCCAACAATTCCAATGCCCCGCGTGCGACGGCGTCTGTTCCGGTGGAAACATATCAGTTGCTGACCGGCGTTCGCAGTGGCTCCGCCCTGCAAATCTTCCTGAATGGACAGCTTGCCCAGTCGCTCGCCACTTCCGGCGCGATCACGGCTTCCGGGCAGCCCCTCTATTTCGGCGCCCATCCTCCCTCTGGAAAATTCCTTTCCACGGATATTGCCGAGGTCTTGGTTTATGACCGCGCCCTCGACTCCACCGAGTTGGAGCAGGTCCACACCTATTTCAAAGACCGTTACGGGGCCATTGCCGTCCGCCCGGTCGCCGTGCCTCCGCCGGGGCTCTTCGATTCGACTGCCAGTGTCAGTCTCACTTCGCTGACTCCCGGCGCGACGATCCGTTACACTTTGGGTGGAACCGATCCGACAGAAACCTCCGCCGAGGCGGTAGGTCCGATCACCATCGACCAAAGCGCGACACTCAAAGCCCGGGCATTCGTTGCCGGGGCGGTCCCCAGCACCATTTTCTCCGGAGTGTATCAGATCGACGACTCGGCCCCGGCGTTTTCTGAACCCCGCTTCAACGCGACGGCGCTTGCCTCCGGCCTCACCGTCACTGCCGCCGGAACCCTTTCCATCGCCGCGACAGACGATGTCTCGGGCGTCAGGCGGGTCGAGGTTCTGGTGAATGACCACGCGCTCGGGGCCGCCTCCGCGCCGACAAACGGTCGATACTCCGTGACATGGAACATCACCGGGGCGAATCCCGACGGTGCCTATACGCTCAAATTCCGCGCCTTCGACAAGCTGGGTAAAGTGACGGAATCCGTCATTCCCGTGACCCTTGCCCTGGCCCGTCCTGCGGCACCTGTATTCACGGCGCCCGCAAACAACGCGCAGATTGCCGCTGCCACCGTGCTGGTAAAAGGCACCGCCGCCATTGGTTCCAGTGTTTCCCTGTATCGCGGGCAAACCCTCGCTGCCTCCGGAATCTCCGTCAATGCCGACGGGCAATTCGAAGCCAGCATCGCTCTCGAACCGGGAGAACAAACCTTCGCCGCCACGGCCTCATTCCGCACCGGTGAGCCGGGGGCAACTTCCGCAGCCCTGACCCTCACCCGCGATGAAACCGTGCCGATGGCTCCGCTCTCGTTCGCAACCGTCTCGCTGCCCGGCGGACGCATCCGCCTCGATTGGGTCGCCTCGCCGAGCACAAATGTCGCGAGATACGACATCTACCGGTCCGATGCCTCGCATCCCGAGATAAAAATCGCATCCACCTCTCTTCTTTCCTACACCGACACGCCGACCGCTGGCTCCGAGTATTCGTATCGAATCGTGCCGGTGAGCGGCACCACGCCGCCGATCACGGGATCGAGTTCCTCGCCATCCTCGTCTATCGCGGATGCGACACCACCGGCCGCCACGGCCGTCTGGATGTCCGATACGTCCCCTGTGGACCCCGTTTCCGGTGCCTTTGGCGTGGGGCTCATTAAAGTCAGGATCACCGCGGGCGAAAAACTCCAGGCGACCCCCTTTGTGAGCATCCAGCCGAATGGAGGCATCCCGGCATCGATAGCGCTAACACCGGACCCGACCGTCCCATTCGCCTATAACGGCCAATTCCAAATCGCGGCGGATACGCTGTCTGGCGATGCGCTCGTCGCCTTCGTGGGGCGCGACATGGCCGGGAACCGCGGCGTCGGGCTCGACCAGGGAGCCACGGTGGCCATCGATACCGCGCCTCCTGCCGTGATCGCTTCCACCCTTCCCGCCGCCGTCAAGAACAACCCGGCGTCCGCTCTCGATTTCGAGATCACTCTCGATGAGCCCGCTGCCGCGGATCCCGCCCCGTCGCTCTCATTCATTCTCTCGGCTTCCCAAACTCAGCCGCAGGCGCTCGCCCTCGAGCCTGTGGCCAATTCGGATGGCATGAAGTGGCACGCGGCGTTCACGCTTCCGGCCAATGCGGGCACCGCGCCAGAAGATTTGGTATTCGAGCTCCATGCCAAGGACGCCCTCGGCAACACGGGCGGTTCGTTTGCGGTCCCGTCGAGCGTCTTCGTCTATCAGGCATTGCCAGGGCTCCCGGCCCCTGCTTCGCTCACGGCGGTTTCCGCCCCTGCTGGCTCGGTGAATCTCACCTGGAGCCCGGTTTCGACCGCCTCGGAATACGTGGTTTTCCGCGGCCCATCCGCTGATCCCGAGTCCCTCGTGGAACTCGCCACCATCCCGGCCCCGCAGCAAGCCTTCAGCGACACGCCGACGACTGACGGCACATATTACTATGCGGTCGCCGCGCGCAGAACCGTGAATGGCACCCCCTCGCCGCTCATCCTTTCCAACCCAGTATCCGCTGTGTCGGATCGCATCCCGCCCGCCGCCCCGGAAAACCTCGTCCTTTCGCTCTCCGGCCAGGGCGTCGCCGCCACATGGAATGCCCTGCAGGCCGGTGAGTCCGCCGAGCTCCTCCGCAGCGCGACCCTGCCGGTGACTCTGGACTCGCATGTGGTCCGCGACCGCATCCCGGGAACCCAGACGCTCGATCCCTCACCGACATCCTCGGAAACCCACTACGCCCTCGTCGCCATCGACGCGGCGGGCAACCGTTCCCAGCCATCGGTTCCCGCCACGATCAATGCGTTGCTCTATCCGCCCGCCACTCTGGCCATCTCCGCCGACCTCGGCAGCCAGGGTCCGGTGAACCTGGAATGGACGCAAACCGGCACCGCCCACTCCGGTCACAAGATCTTCGTGGGGGAAAATAACACCCTCCTCGCTTCCGTCACCGCAGGCACCAATACCTTTGCCGACACGGCAAAAACCTCCCGCCGCTACGTGATCGCCACGGTCGATTCCGCAGGCAACAGCAGCCCGCTCAAGGCCCTGACCCTGCCGGACATCAAGGTCGATATCCTGCCCGGCCAGTCGCTCGGACGCGGGATCATCAACCGCCTGCGCTTCACCGTTCTTTCCCAGAATCCGGTCGCCGATGCGGTTTTGGTCTCCGAAGTGTCCGGCCATCAAAATTCCTCCGCCCCGTTCCAACTCCCTGCCGGTGCCGCCGTGCCGGTGGACATTTTTGTTCCCGGCACCTCCGACCTGCCGGACCTCTCCGCCTCGCTCGATCTGGCGTTCCAAGTCGAGCCGACGCCTGGCACGACCGCGACCCTGACCTCCTCCTTCACGCTCCCCGTCGTCGAGAAGGCGATCCCGGTCACGCTTCATGTCCATGACCTGCTCCGCGGAGGAGAAGCCGGTCGCGCCTCGTTCACCGTGGAAAATCCCGGCGCGGATCCCATAGAAATCGTTCTCGCCCAGGGCCAGGGCACGAAAGATTCGCCGGACGTGCGCTTCCGCATCAGCGATCCCTCGGGGAACGAGGTCGCCGCGATTCCCGTTCGAGTCGCCCTGACCGGCTCTGGCGTGACCAACCTCGCCGACGGCACATCCGTGCTGAGCATTCCGCCGGGCGGGTCGGCGACCTCGCCGGAGTTCGTGATCCCGGTTCCTCTCTCCGCTCCGGCGGATGTGGACTTCTCGCTCGAGATCGACCGGATGTGGTTCCTCTACGGGTCGCCCGGGGCCGCCGAGCTTCCGCTGGCTCTCACGCGCACCGTCCATGTCTCCACACTTGAGCCTCCCTATACCGCGCAGGTGACATCCGTCACCCCGGCCACCAGCCAGGGCAGCGAGCCGGTGCTCATTTCCGGAACCACCGCCCAGCGGGGTGGGGGAGTTGCCGCAAGCCAGCCAGTGGATGTGACCATCGCCCGCGGCACCTACGAGCGCACGCTGGAAGTTGTCGCCGCCGCCGACGGCACATTCTCCCTGCCATTTGTCCTGGGAGCCGGAGAACCCGGTGGCACGTTCCAGGTCTGGGCGCACCACCCCGACCAGACCGCCGTCCAGCCGCAGGCGACATTTACGGTCAGCCGCATCGGGGCCACGCCCGCCGAGATCAACTGGACCGCGCCTCGGAACTACTCCCAGACGATCCCCCTCCAGCTCTCCGCTGCCGGTGGCACCGCCACGAACGTCCGCGCCCAGCTCCTCGCCGAGGACCAGCCGGACGGCACCCTGCCCGCAGGATTCACGTTCGGCTCCAGCACCATCGCTTCGCTTTCAAACGCCGCCACGCTCACTCTCACCCTCCAGACCGACAACACGGCACCGGCCTCCGGCCGACTCGTCGTCCGTCTGATAAGCGATGAGACCGGCGGATTCCAGAAAATCCCGGTCACCTATTCCCTGAGCGAAGCGAAGCCCTCCCTCGTCGCCACGCCCGCATCCCTCAATACCGGAGTCAACCCCGGCAAAACCCTCTCCGAGACGATCACCATCAAAAACGTGGGCCTCGCCCCGCTCATGGGCGCATCCTGGGAACTCCTCAAGAGCGACAACACGGCCGCTCCCGCCTGGGCAGCCAAGGCCACCGCGAGCGCCCTCGGCCAGTTGGACCCCGGCGCATCGGCCGAGCTCCGCATGGATTTCGCTCCCCCGTCGTCGGAACTCGACACCTACCTGGATCTGAAAATCGTCGTCCGCAGCGCGAATTCCGGCCCGCTGGAATTCCCCCTGCACCTCACCGTCACCTCCGGCAGCACCGGCAGCTTTGCCCTCCGGGTGATCGATGCCAATACCGGCGGCTCGGTCTCCGCCGGGCTCGTGGGCGGAGTTTCCGGCGCCAGCGTGCGCCTCCAGAATGTCAAACTGCCCGCCACCATCTTCACGGCAACCACCGATGCCAATGGCGAGATCGGCACCGGTGGCACCGGCTTGGCGGATATTCCCGAAGGCCTCTACGACCTCACCATCACCGAAGCCGGACACCAGACCTACCGCTCGTCGGTCTGGATCCGCCCGGGCGGAACGACCGCCGAACAGGCCGTCCTCCAGCTCGAAACCGTGAATGTGACATGGGAGGTCGTCGAGACGACCCTCCGTGACAGCTACCAGATCGTTGCCTCGGTGAACTGGGAAACGAATGTCAATGTGCCCGTCATCGTCGCCACTCCCGCCGCCATCAACCTCCCGGCCATGAATGAAGGCGATGTCTATTCGGGCGAAATCGCAATCAAAAACAATGGAGCCATTCCCCCGGGTCAAGCCCGCCTCAAGCTCCCGCCTGATGACGCGAATTTCCGCTTCGAACTGCTTCCGAACTCCGCCGCGACCCCGGAATCCCCGGCCCCGGCGACCGGCTCCGCTTCATCGGCTCAGGGAACGGGCTCCACCGCTTCTCCGTCCTCGGTTCTCCTCTCCATACCGCCGGGCCAGGAAATCCATCTCCCCATCAAGATCACCGCCCTGAAAAAATTTGACGGCTGCACCTACTCCGTTTTCTTCAACGGGGCCTCCACCGCCATTTGTCCCAATGGGACCACCCATACCCAGAACTTCTCGGTCGGCGTTTTTGCCAAGGGGCCGAATTGCCCGCAGAATATCAGCTATTCCTCGCCCTCCCAGATCTTTGCTGGAGGTATCTCCGGCGGTGGAGGTGTCACCGGCTGGAGCCCCGCCCCGCTTCCCACCACGGACGACTGCTTCGAGATGCTTTATCGCTGTGGCACTGGCGGGCGCTGCGGGGACACATTGGCCAGCAACAGCGGAGCCACGCAGAAGGCCAACTCCAGCGTGGATCTCATCAACCGCGAATACCTCGACACCAAGGACGATCTCGCCGTCGCCGTCCCGGGCGGAGAGGTCGCCCTGCGCCGCGACTTCTACGGCAACGACTGGCATTTCGCCCACGACCAGCGCCTGACATTTGTCGAGGCCGCGGACGGCACGGAAACAGTGACCATCCTTCGCAACCGCGTTCCCTTCGCCTCAAGCGATGTCGCCCACACCCGCTTCGTCTCGGAGAACTTCTCGATCAGCAAGGAAGTCACCGCCGGTGTCATCACCTGGCGCTGGGCCTCGCCTTACGGAGCCTGGCAACGCTTCGACGCCTTGGGTCGCCTCATCGCATCTGGCGACCGCGACCGCACGGTCCTCGTCGTCTTTTACGCGCCGGATGCCACCCAGCCATCCGAACTCCGCGACGCAAACGGACGCAAGATCATCGGTCTCGCCTATGAAAACGGCAAGCTCGCCTCCGCCACCGACCTCGCCGGGCGCACTGTCCAATACGTGTGGACGAACGGCCGTCTGACCGGCTTCACCGACACCGAGGCCCAGCCGATGACGATGACCTACGACGCCGACGGCCGCATGACGGGGAAGGTCGATCTCAATGGCCAGCCGATCACGATCACCTACACCCCCGCCGGGTTCGTTTCCAGCGTCCTCGGCGGCGAGGGCGGCGACCAGCAATACGCATTCTCCTACAATGCCTCGACCCGCACCCACTACTCCCGCGTCACCTTCGCCACCGGACGCACGGTCGAAAGGTGGTATGACCGCGATGGCGAACTGGTCAAGGAATCCGAGAATGGCACGCTCGTCGTCTCCCGCGCCCGCTCGGGAAGCACGATCACCGAGACCGATGCCCTCGGCCGCAACACCACCAAGGAATACGATTCGTTTGACAACGTTATCCGCCAGGTCGGCCCCGACGGACGCACGCAGTCCTGGGCATACGAGCCGACCTACCAGCAACCGCTCCGCCACACCGACGCCCGGGGCATGGTCACCTCCTATTCCTACAGCTCCACGACGCACCGGCTCCAGCAGGTGGTTCGCGGCGAGGGCACCGCCGATGCCCAAACCACGAAATACTCATGGGATGCCGCCGGTCGTATCGAGCAGATCACCGATCCGAACAATATGGTCACCAAGCTGACCTACCACGCGGCCAGTGACCTCGTCCACGAGAGCACCCGCGGATACGGCACCTCCTCGGGCCAGAAAACCACCCAAACCTACGACGCGGTCGGCAACCTCGCCACGCTCACCGATGCCCTCAATCACGAGTCCTCATTTGAGCACGACAACCTCCGCCGTCTGCGCAAAATCACCAACCCGCTCAGCGAGGAAACCCTCTTCGACTACGAAGGCACCCGGCTCACCCTCGTCGAAACCGGCCGCAAGGCAGGCAGCCCCGGCCGCGCCCTCCGCCGCGCCTACGACGAGCGCGGACGCTTCACGGACGAATTCCTCATCGGCACCAACGGCCAGGAAATCCTCTCGAAATCCATGACCCACGACCCCGAGGGCCGCGTCCTCACGGTCACGAATGCCCTCGGCCAGAAGGTCCAGACCTTCGCCTACGACCTCTTCGGCCGCGAAACCAGCCGCTCGGTTCCGACCTCGTCCGGCGGCCAGGCCACCACGACCACCGATTACGACGCCCTCGGCCGCGTTGTCGCCTCGCTTTCGCCGGATGGCACCAGCCGGGCGATCACTTACGATGCGGGCGACCGTCCGTTGAAAATCACCGAGACCGGCGGCAATCTCTCCCGCATCACCGATCTCGTTTACGACGCCCGTGGCGACCTCATTGAGGAGCGCTTCCCCGATGGCCCGTATGCCACCCATTACACTTCGGACGCCCTCGGACGCCGCACATCGGTTTCCGGCGACCGCACCGAAACATTTTCCTACACCTACGACGGTCTGGACCACGTCCTCACCTCGACTGACGGACGCGGCAATACGACCCAGTTTGCCTACGACATCCTCGGCCGTCTCGAAACGAGCACCCTGCCGCCGGTTTCCGGGGCTCCTGCCACGACCTTCGGCTACGATGCCGCCAACAACCTCGTGAGCCAGCAGGACGGCGACGGTCGCACCACCGGCTTCGCCTACGACGCACTCAACCGCCGCATCGCCCGCTCAATCCCGGTGCAGGGCAGCCTGGCCGCTTCGTGGAATGAGAACTCCGCCCTCGTCGCGGAAAAGACCGTTTACAACGCCCTCGGCGAAGTCTCCTCCCTATCCGCTCCGGCACCGGCTGTCGCTTCCGGCGCGACCCCGGATGCCAACCAGACGGAAATTTCCTACGACCCCTTCGGCCGCGCAAGCCAGCGCATCGCCCACACCGGGATTGGAAAGACACTCACCAGCACCACCAGCTACAGTGTCGTCGGACAGCCGATTTCCTCCAGCACGACGGGCGCAGGGATTTCCCAATCCACCACCTGGGAATACGATCCCGCGAACCCCGCTCTCGTGCGCTCGGTCACCGAGCCGACCGGCTTCACGGTCTCCTACTCCTACGATGCCGCCAACCGGGTCACCACAGCGACCCGCTCGACCGGGGCCTCGGAATCCTGGGGATACGACGGCCTCGGCCGCGTCGGCCAACACACGCTCTCTGCTCCGGACGCAGCATCCCAGGTCAGTCTTTTCCAATACAACCGTTTCAACCAGCCGACCTTCCTGACCTTCCCCGGCGACAGCGACACGACCCCGCGCACGGAGACTCGCACCTACGACGCGAAGGGCCGCCTCCATACCCAGAGCGGCCCCGCTGCCTACGCGCTCACCTACGAATACGACGGCTCGGGCAACATGAACCTCATGCGCGACGCCAACGGCTCGGAAACCCGTTGGACCTACGACGCCCGCAACCGCCTCGCGGAAAAAAAATACGCCGATGGCAAAACCTGGACATTCACCCACGACGCCGCCGGAAACCTGAAAACCCGCAAAGACGCCCTCAACCGCACCACCGGCTACGACTACAACGCCTTCGGAAGGGTCGCAAATATCGACTACCCCACCGACCAAGACGTCGCGTTTGCCTATGACAATGCCGGACGCCTCACCGGAATGACCGACGTCACCGGCAACTCACTCTGGACGCCCGATGCCTGGAACCGCACCACCGGCAGCGCCCAGCCGCTCACCGGACGCGCACTCGCCTTCACCTACAACGCCCGCGGTCAGCGGGAATCCCTCGACTTCGCCGGAGCCGATCTCGCAGCGCGTACAGTGGCGTATCAATACGACAGCGTTTCCCGCCTGACCTCGCTGGCCGATTCCGTCACCGGCGGCTCGTTCGTTTACGGCTACCAGCCCGGCACACGGTGGGTCAGCCAAATCCAGACCCCCTCGGGATCGGCCACCGTCAACGTCCGCGACAGTCTCGGCCGGATCACGGATACGGCGTTCCTCAAAGCGAACAATACGACTCTCAACTCATTCACCTACACCTACGACGCCGCCGGTCAGCGCAAGACCGAAGAGAGCCAGCGGGGCAACATCACCTTCGCCTACAACGGCATCGGCGAACTCACCGGAGCCGACGGCCTCAACGCCGGAAATTACTCCTACGCCTACGACGGCATCGGCAACCGCCTCACCGCCTCGAACCCCGCCACCACCTACACCCCGAACGCCCTCAACCAATACGCAGAGATCCTGGAGGGCGCTGCTCCGTCAGCGCCGACTTATGACGACAACGGAAACCTGACCAACGACGACCGGGGAACCACCTACTCCTACGACGAAGAAAACCGCCTCACCGCCATCGTCAAAGGCACGAAACGCAGCGAGTTCGCCTACGACGGACTCAGCCGCCGCGTCGAAACGCGCGAATTCGAGGGCAGCTCGCTCGCCAAAACCATCCGCTACGTCTATGACGGACTCCTCCCGGTCGAGGAACTCGAATGGACAGGCTCCCCCCTTCTTCCTTCATCCTTCATCCGTCATACTTCTCTTACCCGCGGCCCCGACCTCAGCGGAACCCTCCAGGGCGCTGGCGGCATCGGCGGACTCCTCGCGTTCACCACGAACAACTCGAGCGCTTGGTATTTCGCGGACGCCAACGGCAATGTCGCGAACCTGTTCACCCCGGCCGACACCGCCGCCGCCACCTACACCTATGACCCATTCGGCCGCCGCCTGACTGCCGCCGGAACCCTCGCCACCGTCAACCCCTACCAATGGTCCGGCAAGGAATACCACGAGCCCTCGGGGATGGTGTATTACCTCTACCGGTTCTATAACCCGGTTGATGGTCGGTGGCCATCCAGAGATCCTATCGGCGAAGAGGGCGGGGTCAACCTCTATGGGTATGTGGGCAATAATCCCGTGAACTGGATTGATCCGTTGGGACTTGATTTGGATGTCTATGTAGAGCGAGACTACGCAGATCGTCGCTCGCCTGCGAACTACAGAGCGGTCGAGGACGGGAAAACTATTGCTCGCGGACGAGCCAATGAAAATCCATTCCTCCCTGGCAAATTCAGCCAAGGCGTTCTGGTGGGAACATACTCCTTGCTTCCGAAAGGCGACGGTTGGGGAAAAGGTATTTATCCGTCAACGCAACCTGCAATTACAGGTATTGGAGAAAATCTAAAGCCGGGCCAGCCTAACAGCTCATACAAAGCACCCGCGCTTATTCATCGAAAGAGAACAGACGGAAAGCCTGATTCACTGGCTTGCGTAACGGTTAGCGCCGAAAACGAACGAATCACGATGGAGGCACTTGCGCGAAATCCTGATTCAAGCCGAGTTCATATTATTGAGCCCTCACCTACAACCCCGTCAGTACGCCGGGCAATATCTCCAGAATAATCACATTCTATGTCGCATAGATTCTCAGGCATTCTTCTTTTTAGTGTTATTGGGTTCTTTATGATGCTCGGAGGATGTTTGACCAACTCTTCTACGAATCGCTCAGTTCGATTTCAGGCGCTTTATAATTATTATTTTCCGAAGAATACGGAATCAGTCACCAGTCTTTATCGGAAATGGTTCGACGAAATTGTCTTTAGTCCAGATGTGCCAGCAGATGTATCAAAGAATGATATGTTGTTTCGCCAGGCAATGCATGGCGATGCAACCGCGTTTCATGCCTTTGTCCATTCATACCATCGAAGTGCGAGTGGTGAATTCGGAGAAACGTGGAGTGCTCAATGTGTTCTTCTGCTGTTGATGCTTGATGACGAGCGCTTCGCTCGTTTTTTGGTAGTGGAGGACGGTAAGACAAATGGTTATGTTCGAAATGCACTCAGGCCTATAATCGATTGGAAAACGCATCGATTCCCTAAAACGCAGGCGATTGTTTTTGATCGATAAATGAAACCCTCGGCAAAGTAATGCGAAGGGGTCAGAGAAGGTTCTTGCCTTTTGACATTTACCGAATTGGAACAGCAGAAAAATGACCCTCGCGCTTGCTCGGAAGGAGCCCCACGAAAGCGGCCTGATCACGGGACCTGCTGGCGATGACATCGCATAACCCTAAATAGGAAAATGGAAACGCCATAAGCTCTCTATCTATCTGATTTTAAGCAAAATCCCATTGCTCCGAGATGAACCTTTTGGGTGATTACCCGTTTGTGCTCAAAACGTTGCAATTCAACACATCGCCCGATTTTCGACTGCTCCATTTTCCTTTTTAGGATAACAGCGGTGAGGCACAGGGCCGCCCGATCTCGCCGCACTCCGCAAGCGGAGGCCTCCGGCGAGGGCGGTCCGCTGCACTTCGTTCCGCCCCTATACCTCACCGCGAGTTATGCGATGTAATGCCCTCCCCCGCAGCGGGGGGCAGGTCCCGCGCCAGGCCGCAATATATCCCGCGATGCGGTTTGGTCACGAACGCCCTTGCATCGTGGCGTGTCGTCCTCGTCGCAGGCGCCTGCGGGCGACCCGCCACCATGCCGCGGTCGCCCCGAAACTATCAGCCGCTCCATGTTCCGGTGCAGTGGCTCCTCGCATCGAGCGGGAACGGGGCGCATCCATCGCGCCAGTCCCTCCGGGCCTGATCACGCTGGAATGCTGGCCCGGAGTGCGCGGCCTCCGCTCCTTCGTCGCTGTGGCCGCGCCGCAGAAACAAATGTCCGGCGGCACGCGAGGCCCCCGAAACAGGAGAGCCTGCGCGCGCCGCCGGAAGGGGTGATGTCGTCGCGCTCATTGCCGCGCGGCTAGAGATCGATCAAGAGAGGGAGGGCCGGAAATCAACGAACGGCTGGGAAACCCGATTCCATCCAGTCGTTGAATGAAACCCATCGCCAACAAACGCCGGCATGAATCCCCGGCAGAAGCTGGCGCAGGATCGGCGGGCCGGCGTGGCCAGGCGCGCGCGCGAAGAAAGAACCAGGGCCGTGGCAAGCCACGAGCCCGCGCCACCGCGCGCGCGGAGGCGTTGCGTAATTCGATGCCCAGGGAGCGAGAGGGCGCGCGGTGGCGCTCAGAATCGGAAAGCCGGTTCAGTCCTCGGAGTGGAACCCGATGCGTTTGCGCGGGGGATCCGGCGGGGCAAGCAACTGGCGGATGGCATCGAAGAGGGTTTTGAACTGGCCGTCGTATTTGCGTTCGAGGGAATGAACTTTGCGGGCGAGTTCCTCGACGGAAAGAGCCATTTGACGGAGGCGGACAAAGGCATTGATGATCTCCACGCTCATGCGGATCGCCGTCGGGCTGTTGAGGATGGTAGCCGCCATGAGAGCGCCATGCTCGGTGAACACGATAAAGGGGTCAGTCCTTTTGATTATAGTATTGACATATTTTCTGGCAGTCGGCAGGAATATGGCACATGCCAAGAGCACCACGGATCGAGTTTGCGGGAGCGATTTATCATCTGATGAATCGAGGGGATCATCTGGAATCCATCTTCGAGGATGACAAGGA
>JBAYTU010000090.1:0-13457 GCA_041675465.1 Terrimicrobiaceae bacterium
AGGGATCGGGCTGCGAGGACCACACGCCCTCGGTTTTTCCCTCGATGGTGCGCATCCAATCGACGAAGGCTTTCATCGCGGCGTAGCCTTCTTCGAGCGGGCGTCTGTCGCCGTAGAACTGGTGGAGCATCCACGGCAGATGGACGATCATGCCCGCCCACCACGGCCCGTTCCAGTCGCCCGCATACGTCCAGCCGGGGGTCGGCATGATCGGTGGCACGAAGCCGCGCGCGTCCTGCGCGTCGAGCATGTCGTCGAACCATTTCCGATACATGAGCGCGGAGTCGAAGTTGCGGCATTGCGTGGGGAAAAAATTCACCACATCCTGCGACCAGCCCACCTTTTCGCGCGTCGGGTCCGCCGGAAAATGCAGCACGTAATTTTCCGCCGTGCGTCGGAGGATGCGCTGGAGCGTGTCGAGCCTTTCGTCCGAGCAGGAAAACTCGCCCGCCGTTGGGAGGACGGTATGGGCGTTGCAGGCGGTGAGGGTTTCGGCGGACGGTTCTTCGGAGAGCCCGCGCACGACGACCTTGCGGAAACCGTGGTGCGTGAACGACGGCTCGTAAACTTCCTCGCCTTCGCCTTTCAATGTATAGCGGTCGATCTGGTAGCGCCCGTGGGTGTGGCTCGCGGCACCGGGGAACTGCATCTCCACGGTCTGTCCCGCCCGTCCGCGAATCCGCAGCCGCGTCCAGCCCGCGAGGTTGACTCCGAAATCGAATGTCCACTCGCCCGGAGCTTCCGAAGTGATCGAGACGGGCGGGACGGTTTCCGTGACGCGGACGGGATGCAGCAATGCCGAAACGAGACGGCCTTTCGGCGGCGGGAGAACGAGGGCGGAGCTCCAGCCGGTTTCGTCATGGCCCGGCAGGTTCCAGCCCGGAACCTCGCGCCGCGCGTCGTAATCCTCGCCTCCGCGGATGCAGTTGAACGTGATTGGCCCGGTGCGCCATTTCCACGACTCGTCGGAGACCAGCGTCCGCGCCGTCCCGTCGGCCAGCTCGATTTCGATGCGCAGCCGCAGCCGGGGCGTCCCGCGCCACGGTGCCGTGCCGTTGCCGCAGAAATCCTGCACCGGCAGATGCCACCAGCCGTTGCCGAGCGTGACGGCCACGGCGTTGGAGCCTTCGCGCCAGTGCGGCGTCACGTCGAGCGTCCGATAAAGCACGCGGCAGTCGTAATGCGCGTGCGCCGGTTCGAGCAGGCCGCCGACGCGTTGGCCATTGATCTCCAAAACAGACGCGCCCAGCCCACACACGAACGCCGTCGCCCGCCGGACCGGCGCGGGCGTTTCAATTTCCTTGCGCAGCAGAATGGCGGCGAAACCGGGATCGCTGTCCAGCCGGGCGAGTTCCTCCGGCGCGGGCAACGGGCCGGCCGAGCGGTCCTGCTTGTTTTCCGCCTGCTGATGCCGGTCCACGGGCGGCGTGGGTTCTGCGGCCGCGCCGATCCATTTCCCGCCCCAATCCGCGTCCTCCAGCAGCCCCATCTGCCACGAGGCCGGTTCGCTCCAGGGGGAAACAGTTCCCCGTTCGTCCCAGGCGCGGACTTTCCAAAAATACCGCCGCGCCGACCGCAGCGGCTCCCCCGCATACGCGACGAAAAGCGACTCATCCGATTCGATCCGCCCGCTGTCCCAGACGTCCCCGCGTCCATCGGCGAGGATCTCGGGCGACGTGGCCACGAGCACGTGATAGGCGGACTGCCGGACGTTGCGGCGCGGGGATTGCAGGCTCCAGCTCAGGCCCGGCTCCGGCGTGTCGATGCCGGGCGGGCTGGAGAGGTATTCGCAGCGCAGGCGGGTTGCGGTCCATTCGGAAGAGCCGTTGGAATTCGGGTTCATGATTTCGGTGGAAATGTCGACCCCATGAGAGTGAAAATCCGGCGGGAGGCCCTTCCCCGCGTCATTTCGCGGCATCCGTCTTGGCGGGTGCGCCGAAGCGGATTTCGGAAAGGCCGACGAAGCCGGGATCGCCCCAGTTGCCGAGGATCTTCAGCTTGACGTAGCGGGCCTGGACGGGGGAGAACTTATAGGTTGTGGCGGGAACGGTGAAATCCAGCCCCCACGAGCACGACAGCCCCCTCCAGACCACTGGTCTCCCGCCGGCATTTGCCGATGGCTCCCAAGTCGCCTGGGAGAACGCAAACACCACAGGCTTTCCACCCGGGTCCGGGTTCGCCGTGTCGAAATAAAGCTCCACATCCGACGCCCCGCGGGCCGTGAAATCCCCCGCCTCTTCGCCGGTGGGCTTTTTGTCCTCATCCACCGGAAAAATCACTTCGCCATAGTTCCAGACATGGATCGCGTTCAGGGTGCGGATTTCTCCCAGGTCGAAGACCAGCGTGGCTTGGCCGGGCGTATCTGTGCTTTGGGCACTCAGCCACATCCCGCCCGGCGGTTTGGTCGTTGTCCCCGGAAACGAGTTGTGGCGCTGCTTGAGCACCTCGCCTTCGCCGGAGAGCCCCTGGCCGTCGATCAGGACCGACGGCGGGCCGTAGTGTGTGCCCCCCGCCGTGACGGAAACGGAAACCGGAGCGATCACTTCGTCGTCGGCCTGGGATTTCGTTGCCGAAAGACAAAGCGCGGCAATCGTCAGGCAGATGGCGGGGTGTGTCGTTCTTGGCATAGGGATGATTTCATTCGGCAGGGCGGGAACTCTCCGCGTGCCGGTTTTGCCGGGCCCGCCGATTTCCCGGTGGGGCGGGATCGCCGAGCCCGCCGACTTCTCTCGACAGACGGCTCGGCGAACCATCCCCACCCTCGCGATTTGCTTTATTTTCCGGCCTCGAGTTTGACCTTGCCGAAAAGGACCTCGTCGGTGTTGGGTAACCCGCGCAAGACCACTTGGCTGAACGAGGAAGTCGTCGTGTCGGTGAATTTCAGCGGGCCGCCCGTCCAGCCCGCGCCGTCGAACGTCCAGTTGCCGCCGACGTCCCGGGTGATCGTGAAGGCGCGCAGGCCACCGCCGCCCATCACGGATTCCTGCGTCGTGTCGATCGCGGCGGGCGCCCAGCGGAGCGGCTCGTCGTAGCCGTAGTCGCTCACGGTCGCCCATTGCGCGCCCCAGGTCGCGTTCGCGCGGTGCACGTCGAAGACGTAGCCGTTGCCATCCGCGTCGAGCAGCATCACCTGAAAACTCTGCACATGCTCTTTGGCACCCCATCCGAATCCCGCGTCAAAAGTGAGCGTCAGGCTGGCGGGGTTGCTGGCTGCATCGAACTTTTTGGTCAGGGTGCCGACCGTTTTCCCGCCTGCGGCGAAGACCGCCACCGGTCCCGGGTTGTTCGGTGCCCCGGCGTTGACGGTGGCATAGTCCTTGACCTTCCAGTCGCCCTTCGGCGTCCAGCCGGACTCCTCGACGGTGGCTTTGGAAAAGTCCGAGGCGAAGATTTCCCCGGCCTTGGCGGACGTGCCCAAAAAGGGAAGGCAGGAGGTGA
The DNA here is from genome assembly GCA_041675465.1 of Terrimicrobiaceae bacterium. Taxonomy (GTDB): domain Bacteria; phylum Verrucomicrobiota; class Verrucomicrobiia; order Chthoniobacterales; family Terrimicrobiaceae; genus QYQL01. The sequence continues at coordinate 3,439 of JBAYTU010000090.1, forward strand.
GAGCGAGCAGGAGGAGGGCTTTGCGCCCGTGTTGAGTGCGGACCTTAGTGTTTGTCATGTGTGGTTTGTTTTGTGGATGAGTGTTGGCGGGAATGCACGGATGGTGAAAAAACGCGGGCGGTGCCCCTTCCCCGGGAGGCACCGCCCGTTGCTTAAAAAAAAGAGAACGCTCAAGCTTTGCGGCGGCGCAGCGTGACGAGGACTGTTCCGGCACCCGCCAGCAGGCCCCACGTCGCAGGCTCCGGAACCGACGACAGCTCGACACGGGTGAAGGTTGCATCGGTGCCCCAGTTAATCCCGACTGCCGCGATGGTCGGATTGGTCCCGTAGGTAAAGCTCCCGTCTGCCGTGCCGTTGATAAAAGCGGAAACGGTCCATGCAGCACCAGTGGTATCCAGCACGAGGGTGAGCGTGTTCGATGTACCTGCCGCGTTTGCCGCCGGGCCGGGACTCGGGCCGAATGTCGTGAGCCCGCTGGAAAATGGCTGAACCCAGTTGCCGCCGAAAGCAGCACCGCGGACGAGCATTGTGGGAGCGCCGCCAGCAGTTGGGCTTGGAGAGTTGTCGATACTGCTCGAAAAACCAATGGAGGCCCAATTGGTGCTTGCAGTGTTGACAATGACATCGGCCTCAAGCGTGTAAACAAAGCCGCTTGTCGGCGTAAACGGCAGGGTCGCTGAGCCTGCAGTCGAAGTCACTGAACCTCCAAGCGCCGTGCTTGTTGTATGAAAAACACCGTTGTCCTTCCACAGCGCCCCACCGGTGTCCACGGGCACTGGGGTGGATCCGTTCAAGGTGCCGTTGCGGTTGAAATCGTCTTCGTAGATAATAGTCGCCGCGTGGGCCGCGCCGGTGAAAGCCAGCGCCAGCGCCGCGAAGACGAGGATGGCAGGGAAACATTGCGTCTTTGGAGAGTTTGTTTTCATGGTTTTTTTGTTTTGGGGTTGATAATTGAAACTGCGATAAATCTGCCACGCCCGCCTGCGCGCGGCAATGGACGAATCGGGATTTATTTGTAAAATTCAGGCGTTTTCGCGATTTTCCTAAAGTTTTTCCGCCCCGCCTTGGGGAGCGTCTCCCGCTACCATGCCTCGATTTCCGTGATTCTGGAGTAGGCACCATTGGCGCTGGCAGCGGCGTTGACAACCACCCGGATCTTTGACGTCGTGATCGGGCTGAAGGTAAATTGCCGCCAGACCTTGTTGTTGCCCGTCACGCTGCCGCCGGGCACCGTCACCCAAGCGGAACCGTTCCAGTATTGAACATCAAAGGCCGTGATGCCATCCAGGGTAAAGGTTGTGGTCAGAGTCGGTTCTACCGGGTTTCCGTCTTCCTTGGTAAAGACATCAATCTCCGTGATGATCTTGCTGCCGCTGAAAGCCACCTCGAGCCAATCCGGGTAAGCCCATGACGTCGCATCATTCCAGCCGCCGCCATTGCCCCAGTTCAGTCCCTTGCGGTCGCCATTGATCGCACCGCTGGCGGGAAAACCGGTCGAATAGGTGGAGGAGGCTGTTGCGGTCGCTCCATTGGAAGCCAGCGCCACATTGCTTATCCCGCTGCCTGCCACATTGATGCTGACGGAGTCAATGAGACTGGACTTGTCACCGGTGCTGTCGGTGGCGGCCAGGGTGATCGTGTGATTGCCGGCGGCAACCGTGAATGCGGCGGTGGTCATCAGCGCGAAACTGCTGGAGGCCGGAGTATAAGTGCCCACCACAGTGCCATCCACGCTCACACGGACCGGCTGGACTTGACTGCCGCGCCGCGCCGCCTGGAAGCTGAGGGTGTAGGAATCCGCGTTCAAGTTCACGGTCTGGCTGATGCTTCCCAGTGTGCCGCTGTAGCCTTGCAGGACGCCGGTCTGCGTTCCGTCGGGAGCGTTGGCTGCGCCGAACGCGCTGCCGTTGCTTTGGATGTAGCTGTAGCCCGTGAATGTCCAAGTGGCTCCAGCGGGCCGGAGCTGGTAGCTGGCTGCCCCGACATTCGGCGTCTCAAAGCCGCCGTTGGGGACTGCTATGGTGGTTGATTGTATGCTGACGGAGTCAATGAAGCTGGACTTGTCACCGGAGCTGTCGGTGGCGGCCAGGGTGATCGTGTGATTGCCGGCGGCAACCGTGAATGCGACGGTGGTCATCATCTCGAAACTGCTGGAGGCCGGAGTGTAGGTGCCCACCACGGTGCCATCCACGCTCACCCGGACCGGCTGGATTTGACTGCCGCGCCGCGCCGCCCGGAAGCTGAGAGTGTAAGACCCCGCGCCCAAGTTCACGGTCTGGCTGATGCTTCCCAGTGTGCCGCTGTAGCCCTGCAGGACGCCGGTCTGCGTTCCGTCGGGAGCGTTGGCTGCGCCCCAAGCGCTGCCGTTGCTCTGGATGTAGCTGTAGCCGGTGAACGTCCAAGTGGCTCCAGCGGGCCGGAGCTGGTAGCTGGCTGCCCCGACGTTCGGCGTCTCGAAGCCGCCGTTGGGGATGCCTCCGGCAGATGGCAGGGAATAAACGCGGATCCAGTCGATTTCGACTTTCGAGTTGGCAACGAGTCCATCCAAAGGCCAGCCGCCGCCGATCGAATATTCGAGGATCATGTAGAATGGGTTGGCCATGTAGGCGGTGGGAGTTGCGATGCGATTGGTTTGCACGCCGTCGATATACCAGGTGCAATAGGTGGGATCGGCCTTGAAGCCGTAGATGTGGTATCCGGCCCACGGGAAAGCTCCCCCGGGCATTGGAGTGGAGGGTGAATAAAGATAGGGGGTCGTATTGTCCTCGCCACCTCCTCCGATCCAGTTGTGGGAGGCCTGCTGAATCAGGGCCTGTTGAGGGTTTGCGCTATAGTTGTTGCCGTACCATTCGAAGATATCAATCTCCTCGACGTTGCCGCTGTTGGTGATGTCGTTGGTCGTCTTCATCCAAAACGCCGGCCAGGAGCCCGTGCCCGAGGCGGGCAGCTTGGCCCGCATCTCGAAGTAGCCGTATTTCTGGGAAAAGCCGGCGCCGGTCGCGTCCACCGAATAGAGGGCCCCGGAGTGCCAAGCGCCCCAGGTGCTCTCGTTGATTGTGATCCCTCCGGTGGTGCTGACGGTGGTGTTCGTGTCGAAGAACATGTCGCCGCCGCTATTGTTGTCCGTCAACAGATAATAGGCTTTGTTGGCCTGGAGAGTCACGGCTCCCCCAATGATGTTGGCATAGACGAAGCCGGACTGGCCGGCGCAGTTGACGGTCGCCTTGGCCACATCGGCGCCGGTGGCGGCGTCCAGGATCCTGACTTGGTGCGTTTGTGTGTTGGTCGCGAGGGCATAGCGTCCGAGCTGGCTGACGGTCACGGGGCTCGATCCGACGGTGAACTTCATCCCCGTCCAGCCATACCATTGCCAATACCCGTTGGTATTTGTCTGTGCGCCAGGCGCCACCAGCGTGATCATCGGCGTGCCGGCGCTGGTCTTCATCCCAACCGGGCCGCCGCAGCGCGCGCCGGACACGGAGAGGAAGGGTTCCAACCACAGCTTGTTTGAAAGAATCCCGTTGCTGACACTCAGTGAAGCCGGGTCGCGCACGGCAAACCCGTAAACGCCTGTGCTGCCGTTGGGCGGATAACCGGCGTACCATTTTGCCGCCCCTTTCGGACTGCTCGTTGCAAAACTAAGGGAGTCGAACTCGTCGGCGAATGTCAGGGTGTAGCCGGTGAGGTCGATGTCCGACTGCGCACGGACCTGGGTCCAGGGCGCGCAAACGGCCAATATGGAAAAAGCCGCAAGGATGACTGTCTTGATGGTTGTCTTTGTTGTTTGCATTGTTATCTGGTGGGGTTGAGTGGGGTTTTCGCTGGAATTCCGGAGTGGCGGGTTCGGGAGGAGGAAAAGACGGGGAACGCGCCGCCAAAACGACTGGCGTTTGGCGTCCTAAAAAAGCAAAGAAGAGCAGGAATTGGAGGGGCAGCTTGCATGGGGGGGACCAACGCTATCGGTTCAGTTCACATCAACCGCCGTTCGAGAACAATGGACGATTCGGGAATTATTTGTAAAATTCGGGCAAGTATTGCAATTTGATGGTCGATTCCCTCACGGCATATGAATCCCTCAGCAACTTCCGGCGGGTCGGCCCCCGACGCGGTCGTCGTCTTCACCGGCTATTATCAATTCGCGTCGGGCGAGAAAATTTCCCAGCCGGTCATTCAGAGCCGCTGCCTGCTCTGGTGCAAGGCCGGGCGGGGGAGCATCCGGGTCAATGGAGCGCTCATGCCCCTGGAGCCGGATGATTTCTGTTTCCTGCCGTGGAACCGGTCGTTGGTCTATGCGGCCGATGCCCGCGAGCCCTTCCTCACCGGAAGCATCCATCTGGTTCCCTCCCACGAGCGTTCGCACAAAGTCGAGTTCGATGTGGTTCATGACACCGACCATTCCCTGTTCGACTGCGCCTGGCGCAAGGACCGCCCGTTGGGCGCGCTGGACGGGGTCCGGCGCGGTTCGCTGAAGCAGGCCGCTCCGCTGCACCACCTCGCCGAATATATCGTGCAGCGGTTTCTGGAGCGGGAACCCTGCGAATGGGAGGCGCGCGCGCTGGCGCAATGCCTCCTGGCGGAACTGGCGGGCTCGTTCCACGCAGTGCGGCCCCAGAACCAGGATGTGCCCGCGGCTTTGAGCCAGATGATCGAATTCATCGAGCACCACCGGGAAATGAAGATCGGGGTGAAGGAGCTGGCCCGCGTGGTGGAGCTGAGCGACTCGGCCATCACCCGCATGTTCCAGAAACACCTGGGGATCGGGCCGATCTCATTCATCACCCGCGACAAAATCAATCACGCAAAATTTTTCCTGGCGCGGACCCGCAAGCCGGTGGCGGAAATCGGGCGCATGGCGGGCATCGACGACCCGTATTATTTTTCCAAGCTCTTCAAAAAAACCACCGGCCTGACCCCGCTGGAATACCGGAAGAAATCGTCGTTCTTATGACGGGCCGAAAGCGCCTTTCCCGCCCGTGTTGAATTTTGCGATGAGCCCCCCCTGGTTTGCCGGTGGGCAGCAAGGTCAACGGCCGACAAAATATGACGCAGGGGAGCATGTAAAGGAACTGGGGGGGCTGTGTCGCTCCGCTCGGACTGCGTTCTCATCCTGCGGCGAGCAAATCCAGCATGGACTTGGTCTTGTCCGCAAAGACTTCGCGTCTCGAAACATGGATCGCGCCGCCGCATGCCAGGGAGATGGGCAAAGACTGGTCGGAGGGAACTTGATCCCCATCGCCTCCTGGAACCAGGCCGCGTCCATGAGTGAGCGGTCCGCCTCCAAAGGCACCCAGCCATGATCCAGAAACGGGATCGCTTCGACCTTTCCGAAAAGCCCGCCGCACTCCTCATATCCCCGCAGCCAGTGCATCCAGATCTTCGCGGCAGTTTCCAGGGAATCCGATCCGTCCAACATGGCCAGGCGCCCGAGTTGCGGGTGGTCGGGATACGAGGCTGTCACGCCGATGCCGATGACCGTCACGGGAAGCCCTGCGGAAACCGCGTGCCGCTGCGCGCCAAGCAGAATCCCTGCCATTTCCTCCGGAGTTTCGGCATTCGGACAAAGGATGGGAACACCGGTTTCCCCCGCTGCGGCGAGGCGTTCCAGCACCGTGTTTCGTTCGTTGATGATTTTCATATTCGTTTGTTGAGTTCCTTGGGCTCAGGGATTAGACGGTTCTCCGTGCCCAATTTGAAAGATGTGGCCCGTTTGGCGGATGTGCATCCCACCACGGCCTCGAGTGTTCTCAACGCCGCCTCGGGGAATTCGCGTTTCAGCGAAGAGACCCGTCGGCGTGTCGAGAATGCCGCCCGACGCCTGGGATACGTGCGGAATCGCGCGGCACACGGACTCAGAATCCAGCGCAGCCACACCGTCGGGCTTGTTGCAGGGAATCTTCTGAATCCCTTCTTTGCCCTCCTGTCGCTGGAACTGGAGAAACGTCTCCAGCCCCTTGGCTACGAACTGGTCCTCACCTCGCATGGGGCGGACAATGCCGACGACGAGCACTGGCTCGCCCAGACGCTCTTCGGACGGGCCGTGGATGCGCTCCTGATCTGGTCCGAAGTCCGTGAAGGCAGAACCGGGCAATTTTCCAACAAGCCGGACTGTCCCCGTGTCCATCTCGGATACGCCCCTCCGGGAACCCACGCGGTCACGATCAACATCGAGTTGGGAATCGCCTTGGCTGTCGACCATCTCGCCGGCAAGGGCCACCGCCATATCGCCCTGTTTTCGCCCTCGTATGCCCGCAACTCCGGGCTTCCCAAACCGCGTCCGCAAATCCTCCTCGATGTCTGCCGCCGCCGCCGTCTCCCGCGCCCGTCTCTCCATTTTTACGAAGGGGAAAGCTGGGACATCCCGGCCGCCGTGGCCGGTGCCATGAAAATCATTGCCGCCTCTGGAAAGACCGAGGCGGTCATCGGATACAACGACGTCTGCGCGACCGCCTGGTCGCTGGCCGCCCGCGAGCACAACCTGCCCTGCCAGGTCGTGGGGTTCGACGGCACCCCTTTCTTCCGCGCACTCCCCTCCCGCTTCCCTTATGTGGACCTCCGGCCTGCCGCCGTTTCCGAGGCCGCAGTTGAACTTGTTATGAAGCTTCTGCAAAACTCTCCCCCCAGTTCCCGTTCCGTCTCGGTCGATCCGATTTTTGTCTGCTCGTAAATTTGAGGCCACGGCTGAGGGAAACGCTTGGATTTTCTTGACAGCACAAATAAATCTGACCTATCGTTAGGTCAAGAATTCTATTTTCCCCCATGCCCTACGATTTGATCTCCGTTGGTTTGAACGCCGTGGACGTGCTGGTGCGGTTGCCTGAATCGGTGCTGCACGACGGCAAACAATTTGTGGACGACCTGATCATCCAGGGCGGAGCCCCCGTCGGCTCGGGGAGTTGCGGGGTGGCACGGCTCGGGTTCCGGGTTGGCGTGGTGGCGCGTCTCGGAAAGAACACCCTGAGCGCGATCAGCCTGGAGGATTTTCGGTCCAACGGCGTGGGCACCGGGCTTGTGGTTCGCGACGAAGAGTCGCGCCCAGCCATCGCCCTCGTGGAAATCGACCATCGCACGGCGGCCCGCACGGTGTTCATCCAAATGGACGACTACGGATACCTGAAGCCGGGGGACATTCCGGCTGCCGAAATCGCGCAGGCCAGGGTCCTGTTGGTGGACGGCTACGATCTCGATGCCACCGAGGTCGCGCTGGCGGCGGCCGTGGGGACACCCTGCCGGAGCATCCTGGACTTTGAATCGGGCGACCCGGTTCGACTGAAGAAATTATTGGGCATGGGAACCGATCCCATCCTCCCGCTGGCGGCGGCCCGGACCCTCACCGGACTGTCGGACCCAGGCGATGTTCTCCGCTCGCTTGGGGATTTTTGTCCCGGCCAGGTGGTGGCCACCGATGGCATCCACGGAAGCTGGGCATGGGACCGCGATTCCGGAACGATTCTCCACCAGCCCGCGTTTGTCGTGCAGCCGGTGGACACGACCGGATGCGGCGATGCCTATCACGCCGGCTACATCGTGGGAGTCCTCGAAGGCTGGCCGCTGGAACTCCGCATGGAATTCGGCTCCCTCCTGGCCTCCCATGTGGCGGGCCGTGTCGGAGGACGGACGGCGCTTCCGTGGAAAAAAGACGTCCGCTCCATGATCCGCAGCGACATTTCCGAAACCCTGAAACAAAAGCTCTCCACCCTCTCATGAAAAAGCAACCCCTCACGTTCGCCCTCTACTTTGGAAACCGCGGATTCTTTCCTGAAACACTCGTCTCCGGTGCCCGCAAGGAACTGGCCGCCCAGGTGGAAGCCCTCGGATACAAACCCCTGCTGCTGGAAGAATCCGCCACGCGGTTCGGCGCCGTCGAGACTCCCGACGAAGGCCGCGTCTACGCGCGCTTTCTCGAAGCCAACAAGGGAAAATACGACGGCGTCATCCTCTGCCTGCCCAACTTCGGCGACGAAACCGGTGCCGTGACCGCCCTCCAGGACTGCGGTGTTCCGATCCTGATCCAGGCGTATCCCGACGAGCTCGACAAGATGGGCTTCAAGGAACGGCGCGACGCCTTCTGCGGGAAATTTTCCATCATGGATGTTTTCCATCAATACACCCTCCCCTACACGGTGTTTCCGCCGCACACGGTTCATCCCGTCAGCGAAACATTCCGCGTGCAGCTGGGGAAGTTTGCGGGCGTCTGCCGGATCGTTGGAAAAATGAAACGCATGACTGTCGGAGCGATCGGGGCCCGGACGACCGCGTTCAAGACCGTCCGCTTCGACGAACTCACCCTCCAGCGCTACGGGATCACGACCGAAACCCTCGACCTCTCCGATGTTTTCCTGAGAGTGAAAAAATTCGACACCTCCCGCGACGAGCTCAAGGCCCGAAAGGACTTCCTGCTCGGTTACGCCAATTGCTCGAATGTCCCCTCGCCGGCGCAGGACACGATGTCCAAACTCTCCATCGTGATCGACGACATCATCGCGGAATACCGGATGGACGCGATCTCGTTCCGCTGCTGGATCGAGCTGGAGAAGGAGCTGAAAATCGCCCCGTGTCTTTTGATGAGCGAACTCAACAACCGGGGCATTCCCGCCGCGTGCGAGGTGGACATGTGCAATGCCATCACCATGTATGCCTTGCGCCTGGCCGCCGAAATGCCAGCCACCTGCCTGGACTGGAACAACAACTACGGCGAGGATCCCGACAAATGCATCCTATTCCACTGCGGCCCCGTTCCCCAGGATCTCATGACGGCAAAGGGTGAGGTGGTGGATCATCCGATGTTCGCCAAAGCCTTGGGCGGCGGCTGCGGGTGGGGACCGAACGTCGGACGCATCGCCGCATCGCCCATGACCTATGCCAGCGCCAAGACCGAGGACGGAAAATTCCATTACTATCTTGGCGAGGGCGAGATGACGGCGGATCCCATCGCCGAGGGCTTCTTCGGCTGCGCGGGCGTTGCCCGCATTCCGGACCTACAGAAAAAACTGAATGTTATCGGGCGCACCGGCTACCGCCACCACGTCAGCATGACCTTCGGCCATGTCGCGGACGCTGTAAGAGAGGCGTTCTCCACTTATCTTGGTTACACCCCAACCGGAATAAACTGACTCACAGCCCGTTCTACTCAACCGAGACGGTGATCTTATCGATGGAAACAGATTCGTCGGGGAGACCCATTTCGTCACGGCGGGAAGTCTCAAACGCCAATCGAAAAAGTTGAACCGGAAAAGCCATCTTCATTTCTTTGGGATCGATCGTGTATCGAAGTTCTGACCAATTCGTATCCAGCTCCAGCGAAGACACGACAAAATTCTGGCTCCGTGCATCCCTGATCAAAAGGCGGAGGCGACGGCCCGGCTCGCTCGCCTTCGCCTCTACTGTGACAACAATGATTTTCCCTTCCGGAACCGTTAAGCCTGAAAGGAACGATCTCGATTGAATTGAGTTTAAACCATGAGGTTTGCCGTCACCGGGAAAGAATGTTCCCTTGAATCGAATGATGGATCGCCCCCCGTCTTCGACGGACGACTCCAGCTTGGCAGCTGCGGAGGCGTCCGCCTGCATTGTCCAGGCGGGGTTTGATGCATCGAAGTTCTCAACCGGCAAAGCCTCCCCGGCGGACAGCGAAGCGGCGCAGGAAAGGATGGCGGCAACCGAAAAGAGGAAGTATTTCATCATTGTACCTGGGAGGTGGAAAAGGATTCGCGATAGATAGACGGGGACAAGGTGAGCCCGGCATCCTTGCTTCCCGGCGATTGACAATCAAGCAAACATTAATGTTACGCCTAATCCGTGCAACGTGCACTAATGCGATTCTCCGCCGGAATAGAGTGTGTTTCCCAGTTCGGGGTCCCTTTACCTTTTTTTTGCCAGGTTTTCAAGCCGTCAGGCTTGGCCCCAATCCGCGCGTAACGCCAACGATGGGAGGGCGAACCTCCGTGTGAGCCCATTTATTACGGCTCAGACGGAGCTTCGCCCTCCCTCGCGTTATCGACATGTCGTCGAACCGCTCCCCT
>JBAYTU010000091.1:0-13354 GCA_041675465.1 Terrimicrobiaceae bacterium
GACTTCGTAGGCCAGGGGAAAGCCCTCCGGGGTCACGATGAGCGCGATGACCACCTGCACGCAGTCCGGCCTCTTGTCCCGCGAGTAACCGAAGCGCCGCTTGCTCCCTTCTTCCTCGGGGGGGATCAATTTCAAAATACGTGCTCGTCAAATCGTAGAGCAACACCTCGAACTTCGCGCCGAAAAGGTCCTTCCACCTCGCGCTCAAATGAATCGCCCTGTCCCACGCAAAAAACGCCATCTGGCGCAACTGCCCGCTGTCCTCGTCGAAACCTTCCACAACACGGCACCACGCTTCCCGCTGGCTGTCGTTGATCTCGCCCAAATACAGCACCGGGCGCTGCACGATCTTCCCGCCCGCGCATCGGCGGTTTTCCACGATCGACCAATACTGGTGCTCCTTGCCGTCTTTCCACCGCCGCGTGTTTCGTAAAAACATAACGGCTCCCGATCATAGGCTGAACTTCGAGGGATAAAACAGACGGAGAGGCTGATAAACACAGGGTTTGCGGGTATTTTGAACTTCCCGCTACTGGCTACTGATTGGGGAGGGAGTCGAGGAGGAATGCGTGATGCCGAGATCGAAGGCACGCAGGACCATGTCGCAAGCGGTTTTCTGGGAGTCCACGTCGCCGAAATTGTGCCAGAGCCCGAAGGAAATGGCGGGCATCTGCAGGCCGCTCCGTCCGCAGCGGCGGTAGGTCATGGTGTCGTAACGGGCCGGGGAGGCGCAGTAAGGCGATGTCGTATTTTCGGGTTTTTTGCTACTCATAGGTATTTCCGTTCTCATCGAATTGCCGGACAATCCGGACCAGCTCGTCGAAATTTGCCCAGGCCAGCCCGCAGACGGTGTCTGCGGCGCCGTAGGTCATGATGAGCTCCCCGTCGAGCACAACCCCTCCGCAGGTGAACAGGCAGGGGGTCGGGAAACGACCCTTCAGTTCCCACTTCTGCCGCGCAAACATCAGCCGCACGGGACATCGATGAGCAACACACGGCCAGCCATCGCCATCGGTTTTCAAGATCATGAACGACTGGGTGTATCCCACCTTTGCGTCCTGTTTGCCATGACAGGGCAGCAGCCACTCATCCTCCCCGAGACGGATGGGCGTCCAACTGGCCCCGATGCGGTCGCCTTCCCACTCGAAGAGCGGGGCGGCCACGAGCCGATGCCGGGTTGAAGGCGCGGGAAATTCCTCGAGGCTGTCCGAGGCGGCCGCAAAAATCGAAGGGGGCAGCCCGGCTTCGCAATAGCCGTCCGATTCCTTGGGGCGATGCAGCGCGACGTAGCGCTCCCGTCCCTCGATCCGCAATTTTTCAGGAAACAAGACGACATCCCGATTGTCGCCGCGCGCGGGGTCCGTGAGGTGGGCGACGTAGCGGAAGGCGTCGTCATATTGCCCTGCGGACAAAGCATCGAGTCTCACCTCGAACAACACGGACACCGTAAGGTTCTCGCGCGCGGCACGCCCCAGCGCATGCGCGTCCTCCGCGGCCCAATCCGGCGCGCACTGCATCGGCGAGTCCTTCTCCCAATAGGGACCGGCGGGAAACAAGCGGCAGGCCGTGGTGACATAGCACTTCCCATCGAGACGGAAAAGGCGCGGGTCCTCGATGCAGCCGTTGGCGTGATTTACCACGGAATTCCCGGAGCGACCGGCGATTCGCAGTGCCTCCGGCGCCGTCGCCAGCCGGGGCGCCAGGCAGGGGCGCGAAAAATCCGCTTCCCAGCTCCTCCCCCCGTCGTCGCTGTGCGCGTATCCGAGGAAGATCGGATAAGGAAGCGGCTTGCCAGGAATGCGAGCCTGGGGCCAGGGTCCGGACGCGCGGAAGAGCATGTGGAGGCGGCGGGTTCCGGGTTCGTCAATCACGGTGGGGTTGAGCACCATCGTGTCGGCCCATTCCACGCCGGGTTGGGGAACCAGAACGGGGTGTGGCGAATAATGAATCGCGGGCGACGGGAGAGAAGTGTTCATCGAACGTCAATCGGAACATTCCCATTGTCCGCAGCCATCGGCGACGCTTCGAAAGCGCCCCGCTCATCGAGATTTTGGCGCCCGATGACGGTGCCGTCGTCCAGGTGGTTGATCTTTTGCACGGCGAGTTTTTTGAACAGGAGACGAATGTCGCGCAGCCCGCCCCAGCCAAACCAGAGAGCGGTCACAAAAGAAATGAACACCGGGATGCCGATTCCCGAGACGTGCCAGTAAGCTGACCAGACGGAGGCCGGCCACGGCGCGATCAGGTTCCAGATCGAGCCGACGACAAAAACCCCCAGCCAAAACATGCTCCAGCCAAACAGGCTTCCCGCGATCCATTTGTCGGCGACGGAAAAATTCTCGTCGAGTCCGATCAGCCTTCCCCAGGAAACCCTGCGTTTCTTCAACTCCGGAGTCAGGGATGGCTCATCCACGGTTTGCCGGATGGCGGCGTATTTGCCGCGGTGCAGCATGCGGTCCATGTTGAAGTTCTCCCGGCACGTCAGCAGGGAAACGAGGACATACAGCGCGATGGCGGCGAGGGTGGCGAAGAACGAGATTTGCACGCCGTTGAGCGGGAATGCGTCGCCGCAAACCTGCCGGATGAGGATGCCGCCCACGGACAGGCCGGATCCCGTGAGCAGCGCCACCCACGCGCCGGCAGTAGTGCCTTTTTTCCAATAGAGCCCGCCGATAATGCAGGCGCCGGCTCCTCCGACATAGATGGCCGTCGTGACGGCCCACCACATAATGATGTATTCGGTCTGCCGGAACAGGCTGCCGAACAAAAACGCGAAGAGCGCCACTCCAAAAATCGAAGTTCGCAGCGCGCGGATGTGTTGCGCGGGGCCGAACGGCTTTTTGCGCAGAGGGACCAGCACGTCTTGAACAAACAGGCTTCCCCACGAATGGAGATGCGTGGCGTCGCCGCCGAAGATGCCCATCAGCAGCACCGCGCAAAACACGCCCTTGATTCCGAGGGGGAGAAGATGAGAAACCGCGATCGGCACCTCCATCTGCCCGCGGACATTCGGATCCCCGATCTGCGCCACCGCGGCGTGCGCCGGGGCCGCCTGGGCCGCGAAATCCGGATGCTTCAGGAAGGTGATGGCGCACACGGCAAGCAGCGTGATTACCGCCAGCTTGCCGAATTCGCGCCACCGCCCGAGGATGCCGCCCATGACGGACGCGTGCGGCGAAATGGCAGCCGCGTTGTAGGAGCCCGAATTCTGCCAAGCCATCGTGCCGTACACCGAAACAAAGAGCGTCATGAGGACATACCAGAGATTGAAATCCTTGATCCCCAACGAATCGAACGGATTGAGGAGGGACTGGCCAGGCGGGGAATTCCCCAGTACGTCGCTGATTTCGCTCCACTGAAACATCACGAGAAGCGCGCCGATGATCACCAAATAGAGGACCGCCGAAATGATCCCCTCGAGGCAATTCGTCACCATCACGGTGATCAGTCCGCCCGAAAGCGTCAGGAGCAGCGTCATCCCCAGAAAAAAAGCCATCAACGGGATGTAGGTGGGCAGCGTCCACGACCCGAGGTGCAGATCGGGCGGCAGGCCCAGGAAATAGACCAAAAACCGGGCGCCGACCGCGGGAATGATGCTAAAATTCAAAAGTCCCGCAAGGAAGCCGAGCACCCCGGTGAAGAGCCGGAACTTTTTGCTGTAGCGGAGTTCGAAAAACTGGGCCAGCGTCATGGCCCGCGTTTCGCGATACCGATAGACCACAAAGCCCGAGATGGCCACGATGATGGCGCCCGCGACGGTGATCCAGCTCCACCAGCTCAGGGTGAATCCCGAGCGCGAAATCACCTCGAACAGGGCGACGAACACCACCGCACCCGCCTCGAGTTCTCCCCGGGCGACCGCGAGCAGATACGGGCCGGCCAGACGGCCTCCGGACAGGAAATCCGCCACGCTTTTCATATATCTGGCGCTGGCCCAGATCACTGCGGCGATCAGGAGCAGCGGCAGCAGGGCGATGGCCCAGTCGAGCGCGCTCACGAACAAACTCCCCCCCACTCCGGCCCGTTCCGAACATCCAGCCCCGCGCCGTTCAAGAGGTCGCGATGGCCGATCACATTGCTTCGTCCGTCCGGCTGCTCCCCAACGCGCGGCGCCTCGCCGAACAAAACGATTTCCTTCGCGCCGGGAACACGGATTTCCGCGGACAGGACGACCGGGTTAAAAGCCACGTATTCCGCCCTGCCCGGGCAGAAGGGATAAATACCGAGGCAGGCGAAGACATACCACGCGGACATCTCCCCGTTGTCCTCGTCTCCCGGAAAACGGTCGGGTGAGTACAGCTCGCCGGCGACTCGATGCACCCAATGGGAGGTTTTCTCCGGATCGCCCAGCAACGCGTAATAAAAAAGGTAGTTATGAACCGGCTGGTTCGAATGCGCGTATTGCCCGAAGGGGGCAAGCGCCATTTCCGTCATCTCGTGGATTTCCCCGGGATAATCCCCCGATTCGAATTTCGCCGGCAGGGCGAGCATGGTGTCGATGCGGCGCAGGAGACTTTCCTTTCCCCCGCAGAGCGCCGCGAGTCCCAGCGGATCGTGCGGCACGTTGAAGGAATGCTGCCAGGGGCCGCCCTCGATGTACGCCCCTCCCCAGCGAAACTCGTGAAACGGTTCCCAACCGCCGTCCGCCAGACGCCCCCGCATCAGTCCGAGCGAGCTGTCGAAAACATTCCGGTAATTCCCGATTCGCTTTTCCACGATTTCCGCTTCGGCTCGCCGCCCAAGATGCCGCGCGACTTGCGCGACGCAAAAGTCGTCATACGCGTAGTCCAATGTCCGCGACACGGCGTATGGGAATTTGTCTGAGGGCACATACCCCGAGCGAATGAATTCCTCCAGTCCCCGTCGGCCGAATCGACCGTCATTGCTGGGCGTCGTGGCGTTCTTCCAGAGGTAGGTGAACGCCTCCTCCACGTTCCAATCGGTGACTCCCTTGGCCACCGCGTCCGCCACGACGGCGTCGAAATGCGTTCCAATCATGACGTTCTGGAGCCCCGGGCTGGCCCATTTCGGGGACCATCCGGCCTGTCGGCACGCATTGAGCCAGCCCTCAAGAATGCCGGGCAGCTTGTCGGGATAGACCAACGCGAGCAATGGATAGACGGTCCGGTAGGTGTCCCAGAACCCGTTGTCCGTGCAAAGGGGTCCGCCATGAACCTGACCATCATAAGGGCTGCGATGGAATTCCCTCCCTCCAACGTCCTGTTCCGCAAGGCTCCGTGGAAACAACAGGCACCGGTAAAGACAGGAGTAGAAGACGCGGGCTTGGGACGGTTCCGCTTCGTTGACCTCAATTCTTCCCAGCAGGGAATTCCAGGCGTTCCTTCCCTCGTTCCGGATTTCCTGCAGCGATTTGCCCGAAAGTTCCCGCTCCAGAATCCTTCCCGCGCCCTCCTCGTCGATGAACGAACCGGCCATGCGCAGCTCCAGCCGCCGGACTCCGTTTGGGAAGGTGAACACGCCGCCATCTGGACAAACCGCAAAATCGCATGGCTCCCGATCGAACGTCCACGCCAGATGCAGTCCGAAACCCGCGGACATTCCACCCCGGGCATTGTCGCGGGCCACGCCCCGCCACCCTCCGGCGCCGCGGCTGATGCGATGCTCGCCATCGAAGGTAAGGCGCACACGCGGACTCTCGTCGCCGCCGTATGTAAAGGAAAAGAGGGCGCCCCGCTCCGAAGGGGACATTTCGATGACAGTGCCATATCTTAGCAACTCGACGCGCAGGTGGTTCGGCTTTAGGATCGCTTCCTCAATCTTGAAGGCGGAGGCCTCCTGCTCGGCAGCCGCGCCCGCCTTGCCCAAACAAGCCGACACGAGGACGCTGGCATACTCTCCCATCCACGGGCTGGGTTGGTGCGTCAGGCGGATGCCCCAAAGTTTCCGGTGGGAGGGATGGAACATCCAGGGCCCGGCCGCCGTCTGCAAGGTCCAGTGATGCATGCCCCACGGCCGGGCGGCGATGGGCAGGGTGTTTCCATTTGAGAACTCCCGGGTCGAATCCGTCCCCTGCAATATGTTAACTTTAGATATCCAATCCATTTGCGCAGAATCAGGGCATGTGCCGCGGCAGGCATTCGTCCGACGCCGGGCTTTGTCCCTTTGAACACCCCGTCAGGCTATTGCCCGTCCCAATGGGCTCGCCACGTACCTCTTGCGACTTCCTCTTGGACCGCAGCTTTCGACAATGGCGCGACATGTCCGTCCACGTAGAGCATGTTCGCGCTGCCGTCGTGCCGGTAGCGAATCCATCCGGCCCACCCGGTCGCGTGATCGGTGTCATCCGAGTCCGGGGTCGGACCGTTGTTGAGCGCGCCTCCGAACAGCAGGGCAGCGCCGGCCGAACGCCAGCCTTCAATCTGATTTCCCTCCCCGGCGAGGAATTCGCTTGAGGGGGAGGAGATGCTGACCAGTTTCGCTCCGGATACCGCTTCCGAAAGCCCGTAGGAGGTATCCCCGAAGGGGCTCCCGGGCTTCCGGTGGGCGGCGGACGGGCAAACCCAGATTCTTCCGTCGCTGTCGATGTAATCGGCCATCGACTTATACCACAGGTCGCCGCCACCCTGCTCGTCCCAATAAACCGGAAGCCGGTTGTCGTGATCCGAGGCATAGGCGAGCAGGCCAACGCCAATTTGCCGCAGGTTGGACATGCATTTCGACGAGCGGCTCTTATCGGCCACATTGTGCAATCCGGGAATCAGCATTGCCGCCAGAAGCCCGATGACCGCCATGGTCGCGAGCAATTCCAGCAGCGTAAAGCCGAAGTGGCGGCGATTGTTGGCATTAGACACGTTTCCGATTTGTGGAGTTCACGCGAGGGCGCCGGTCCAGCCCTGCGCAGCCTTAGTGCAGCCTTCTTCCCCGGCGGAATAGCAACAATCCCGTGGCGCTGAACAGGAAAACCAGGGCGGTTCCCGGTTCGGGCACGGCGACAACCTGGAAGGCGTTGAAAGCCGACTCGAAATCCGGCGATGTGTAAGAGACAGTGATCTCGCCGGAGCCATTCGCAACCACCGAGGAGAAGAGCGCGTAGGTTTCCCCCTCGACGAATGAGAACGGCGGTTGCGTGGAGAGGCGGTTGTCCACGCTTTCCGTCGTTGCGCCAATGGTGAAATCAGTCACGGCGCTATGGAACTCCGCGTTTTGCGAATAGAAGTAAATGTCATACTCGCCATTCGCCGTCAGTCCCCCGATCACCATGGACACCTGGCCGTCGCCAGTTGTGAGAAGATCCCGCCGGACCAGCGGAAAGCTGCTATCACCGCCGGTGAACACGCCGACATTTCCCGTTCCCGCACTGGGCGTAAAGCTGGAGATCGTGATCCCGCTGGACGTTGCCCCGTCGGAAGCGAAAACCGATCCCGGCATCGTATAACTGATGCTGGCGGTGCTCGCCGAATTGATGGTCACGGTGTTCCAGTAAGTGCCCGTGTCGGGGGCGGCAGCAGTTCCGCTGTACGCCGGAAAGAGCGGCTCTATGAGCTGGAAGTTCACGACGACGGCCGCCGACGCGTTTCTTCCGGGAATCAGAAGCGTGGCAGCCGCGAGAAACGCAGCGGCAATGAGTTTTTGAAGGGACGTTTTCATGGTTTTTTGGTGTTTTGGTTGATATGTTTGTTGGGTTGTAGAGAAAGCGGGGAAATTTGATTCGCTAATCCGTCACAAGGGCGTCAAGAGGAGCGCTGAACGGTTGCCTGCCCGCGACGGCTGCCGTCGTGGCCCGGATGAGAAGTTTGGCAGGAAGGATTTTATGGAAATCCTTGACGGGTTCGCCGTTCAAAAGATCGACAAGCATATGCGCCGCTTCCGCGCCAATTTGCTCAGCCGGCATGTGAATGGTGGTCAGCGGTCTTGCAAGAAGCTTGGCCAGCAATTCGTCGTTGCATCCGACCAGGGAAACATCTTGCGGCACTCTCAAATTGCTGTTCCGGATGGCGGCCAGCGCGCCGGGGGCGATTTCATCCCAGAGCAGGAACACAGCCGTCGGCGGGGCATCCAACATCAACAGCTTGTGCATCGCTTGGTATCCATAATGCTCGAGTCCGACATCCCGCGGGCGCATGAAAGCCAAAGTGGAACCGACTTCCTGAATGAGTTCCCGGTGAAACTCGATGCCGGCTTCCTTCAACGCCTGGCGATACCCGAGGAAACGCTGCTTGAGTGGCTCGAGGGTTTCAATCCAGGAAATGGAACTGACAATGAACCCGATGCGTCGATGGCCGAGAGAGATGAGATGGCTAACCGCTTCATAGGCGCCTCTCCTGTTGTCCGCATCCACCAGCGGAAGGTTGCTTTTTGGAAACCCGCGATCCAGGCACACAATCGGCATGCGGTGCGCGCGGTCATTTGCAAGGGACTCTACAAGTTCCTGGTTTGCCGGAGGCATGAACGGAAAAAGCAATACGCCATCAACGCCCCGCGCCCGCAGACGGCGCAGATGATCCGCCTCGTTCGCCACGCTGTATTCGCTGTTGCAAAGAATCAGTTCGTAACCCGCCTTCCGCAAATGCGACTCGACGCCGACGACAATCTGGTGGGCATAGCCGTCGGCGAGGGAGGAGCACACCACGCCGATCACGCCGCGAGCGGCGCGGACCTCGGTCGCGGATTGCCGGGCCACGTAGGTCCCCTTGCCTTTCACCGAATATACGAGACCTTTCTTGCTGAGCGCCGCGATGGCCTGCCTGATGGTGAGATGGTTCACGCCGCCCAATTGCTCGCGGAATGATTTTGTGGATGGAAGCATCGCGCCCGGGGCGTACACACCGGAGTGAATCTGCTCCTCAATCCACTGCGCGATCTGTTTGTAGATCGGCGCAGATAGCCTTCGATCGAAGGGTTGGTTTTTGGAGGCGGCTGACATCGGAAAATCGAGAGGGAAAGGATGTATGTGGCAATACTATACAAGATGTTGCTGGACGCAATCAATTTTTAAAAAATTTTCGCGGACCCCACACAGACCGGCTGCCAGAGACGCCAGCACCAAACCGCCGCCCAGCTTGGTCGGGGACCGTTTGATATTCAACTGGAGCTCCATCGTCGGGCGGGAAGACCGCCGCTTCACCGCCCTCCGGCTCACCCCTTCTCGTCGCCCGACGCGTCCCTCCAATCTTCCGGAAATGCCGAAATGCCGGGTGGTGGCATTTCGAGCTTGCGCCGCAAGCAAAACATATATATTACATGTGCAAATATGTTTGTTCTCCCTGACATGAGGCATCTTCTCATCCCTGTAATCGCAATTGCTTCCATCCATCGCTCCTTCGGTGCGGATCTCGAGTTTAACTTCAAGCTCGCTTCGTTGACCGAGCACAACACGTCCGCTTCGCCGCAATACGACCAGGCGCATTTTCCACCCAATTTCGGCACGGAGTCCCAGGTATCCAGAACGCAGACATTCGAAATCGATCCGTCGAAGATGGACTTGTCCATGAACGCCGCATCGCCCGGCCATGTGTCGGGGGCGGACGTGCATACGCTGATCCCTTCGCGTCCCAACCTGCGCTGGTTCGCCCATCTCATGGGATGGTGGGGATCCGGCAAGCCGTTTGATATCGGCGTGGACATGGACACTGACGAATATATCGCGAAGATGATCGCGGACATGCGGCGGCGCGGGTTCGATGGCGTCATCGTCTGTTGGAATTCACCCGGCAGCCGCGACGACCGCATTGTCCGCCGGATCCAGTCCCACTTGAAGACCCTGCCTCCGGGCAGCTTCTCGTTCATGGTTCTCATCGACCAGGGCCTCATCGACAAACTGCAGACCACCGAGGCGCAGAAGAAGCGGCTCGAAGAGGCCGTCAACTACTGCAAGGCAAACTTTTTCGACGATCCGAACTATGAACGGGATGGCGGAAAGCCGATGCTGATGTTCTACGGGGTGCGCGCCTTCTTCGGCAAGGTCGCGGGACGGGCGGGGGGGGCCGCGGCCGCGCTGAGCGAAGTCAAGGCGGCCACGGGCGGCGACATGGTCTGGGCGGACGTGCTGCCATCGTATCTGAACGAGGACTGGGAAGACCAGGCCTACGACTGGCATGACGCGCATCCCAATGGCCCCAATCCGAAGGATCCCTACAATTTCGCCTCGATCCAGCACTTCTACGACTCGGTGAAGGACTCGGGGAAGAAGGTGATCGGCGCGATGAGCGCCGGCTACAATGGCACGCTGTCAAAGCTGGATGGAGGCTGGGCAGTCGGTCACTACCTCCCCCAGGACAACGGGAAATGCTTGATCGAAAGAGCCCGCTTCATTGAATCCATCCTTCCGGTCAACGTCACCCACATGCAATGGGTCACCTGGAACGATTGGGCCGAGGGAACCTCGGCCGAGCCCGGAATCGAAAACAACATCGCAGTGGACGCCTCGATCGAAGGATCCACGCTGAAGTGGAGCGTGAGCGGCGGCTCAGGGGACGAATCCACCATCAATCATTATGACATTTATGCCTCCCCGGACGGAGAAAATGCCGCCCTGCTGGCGTCCGTGCCAACGGGAAAGGGCGCATTCGACCTCGCCTCCGTGGCCGGCTTGAAAGCCGACCCCCCCTATGACATCGTTGTCGTCGCGGTCGGAAAGCCGTGCATCCGCAATCATGCCGCTCCACCCGTGAAATATGGCGCGGCGCACTCCCGCCAGAACGAATCGCAACCCCACGCAGACCAATGAAAACCTATCCGATCCTGGCCGCCATCGTCGCGGCGTTCGCCCAGTTCCCTCCTGTCGAAAGCACCCACGCTGCCGATGTCGTGAATTACCAGTTTGTCAAGGAGGGCGACCCCAATTCGCAACCTTATACCGGTAGAGGCGCCGCCCCGGACGATGGCACGTATTGGAACCAGGTCACATTCACTTCGGTCTCCAATGAGGACATCGCCTGCACCCTCCCGGGCCTGATTTTGAAATCGGACGGGAAGACGCGGAGCGCCGTCATCCTCGCTGAATTCAAGCCGGGCGGCGAGAGCGAGGGCTGCGTCGGCATCTTCGCGGATAATACGGAGCCGGAGCAGACCAAGGCCCTCGTCAATACCTTCCTCCTGGTGAAAGCCGACGGAATGATCACCGTGACCATTGGCGGCCTGACGCCAAGGACCCCGTATGATTTGTACCTCTACGGGCAAAATTCCAAGAATTACTCTGATGTCGCGAAGTTCACGGTTCCCGCCACCTCGACAAGCGTGACGGTGGATAACCGCGGCGCAACGAGGGACTCGTTCAGCTTTCAACTTGCCAACACAGCGCCCGGCAACGGCGGCAACTACGGCATTTTGGCATCCGTGCCCGCCGACGAATCGGGAAAAATCGTCATCGAAGTCACCCAGGCGGATTTCGAAGGCGCTTTCAATGGCATTCAAATCGTGTCAACGACGCCAACTACGAAAAAGAGGGCGGGAAACCTATTCTGATGTTTTACGGAGTTCGGGCCACCATCTTCGGCGGGGCCGCCTCGATGGCATCGGTGAAGGCCAACACGGGCGGCAACATGGTCTGGGCTGATGTGACGGCCGATTATCTGAGCGAGTCGTGGGCGGACCAGTGCTACGACTGGCACAATGCCTGGAGCACTGTGGATTGGAGCGATCCGTTCAACCTGTATTGGACGGTGAACTTCCTCAACGTCATCGGCGGGAAATGCGCTTCCAGAAGGCTTCCGGCAAAACGACATTGTCTGGCACATTTGAAAACAACGGCCCGATGTCTTCAGGTGAGTAGCCGGCCAACCCGCAACCAATTTGCGTCACAAGAAACGTCAATTCCGGCTTGGTCTTGGCGTATTCGAGGAATTCGGCAACGTGTTCGCCGATCTCTTCAATCGGCAATGTCTCGATCAATTCGTCTTTCGTTGGAATCGCATAGCTCTGCCCACGGTGCCCGATCCCCTTGGCTCTCTCAGCCCCAAATCGCTCAAGTGCCACTTTTGCGGCTCCGCCTCCGTGCAATCCCGCGAGATTCGATCCGAAAACGAAAACCTCAAAGTGGGATATGCGATAATCCCGTTCGTCGGGATTGTCGAGCGAAGCTTGCGCGATTCCCGACGAATGGGGGGGGAAGCCCGCTTCATTCGATTTTCCATTATCTCGAAAACGATATCGCTCCCTACCTCAACTGGCACCTCGCCCGCGCCGGACTCGACCGCGAGATCTTCTCCCCGGCCGCCATCGATCTCCTCGCCGAAGCCAGCGAAGGCAACCCGCGAACCCTCAACCTCCTCGCCCAGGCCGCCTGGCTCGCCTCCGCTCGTGCCGGCTCCTCCGACATCGAACCCGGCCACGTCCACTGCGCCCTGCGCCAAGTTCCCATCGGCAACGCCAAAATCCAAAACCCCTGAGAAATCCTCCACGCCGCGCGGACGGCCCTAAAAGAGCGCGCGCGAAGAAAAAACCTTTGCGTTTTGCCGCGAATTGCCGCAGCGTTTCCAACAATAAAATACGCAACCCGTTGCCTGAATTTTCTGAACCCATCGGCTCACACATGAGAAAAATCGCGAGAAGCCTCGGTTTATGTGGCATCCTGTTTTTGCAGTTACCGTCATGGTGTCTCGCCCAGCAGGATTCGCTCGTGATCGGCGAGGACCTGCCGTCTCCGCTGCCGGTTTCCGGGAAGAAGATCGCCATAGTTTTCGATGACGGGCCGCTTCCTGGAAACACCAGCACCATTTTGGATTCCCTGAAAAAAAACGGGATGAAGGCGACGTTTTCCGTCGTGGGGAAAAACGTGCAGGCCAACCCCGATCTGGCACGCCGGATTGTCGCGGAAGGCCACGAGTTGGCCAACCAGACTTGGTCGCACCCGGATCTGTCCACATTGAGCCGGGAGCAGTTTTTGGTCGAGGTGCATCAAACCGAGGAGATGATCTATGTCACGACGGGGGTGCACGCCCGGTATTTCCGTCCGCCGGACGGGAAAATGACGCCGGAGATCGGCGAGTGGATCAAGTCGGAAGGCTACCAAATTCTGATGCCGACATTCGACTCTGGCGACTGGAGATCTCCGCCTTCCGGGATGGTGAGCAAGGCCATTCTGGATGGGGTGACGCCGGGGGCGATCATTCTCGCCCATGACAGTTTCCCGAAATCCGTTGCGGAAATGCCGGGCATTCTCGATGAATTGTCGAAACGCGGATACCAATCCTTCACCGTATCGGAATTAAAATGGGAGGCCGTCGCGCAAAACTGAGGCGGGATTTCCGGCCGGGAAGAAATCAGGGGGGAAATAAGGAGTCGTCCAGAAATAACTTGATACAATAATTAGTTCGATGGGCTGATTGTATAGTTCCATTCCCCATGAAAGCTTGAGCGAGTCAAGGCGATGGATTCCATTTCCTGCCGGGTCGGC
>JBAYTU010000092.1:0-13281 GCA_041675465.1 Terrimicrobiaceae bacterium
CATGCCCGCTTCCCAGCAGGTCATGCCCTGACGGGCTGCCTGCGGCAGGCTTCCCCGCAGCCTCCCGGCTGCCGGTGGTGTGTGAGCCCATTAATTACGGCTCAGACGGAGCTTCGCCCTCCCTCGCGTTATCGACATGTCGTCGGACCGCTCCCCTCTCATTTCTTCCCTTGCCCGCGGATTTGGGCGGGTTCTCCTTCTGCATGGGGCGCATCACCGAAGACAATTCGATGAAAATTTCCCTTGACATTTTGACTTGGATCAAAGTATTCGAAAACCCCAGACGGTTGCGCTCTCCGTCCTGCTGTGCATTGCGGCCTGGTCGGGACGTCTGCGGAAGCGGGTGTGAATGTGGCTGAGGGCGGGCCCGGCCGGTCATGGAAAAATCCGAACCGGGGCTTTCCTCGCGCTGCGGGGTCGGGTTAGTCTCTGCGCGGCGTGACGACATTCGACATCTCGGTTCTGTTTTTTTTGCAGCTCGCCGCGATCCTCGGTTTTTGCCGCATGGTGGGCTGGCTCGCCGCGCGCCTCGGGCAGCCGCAGGTTGTCGGCGAGATGGTCGCCGGGGTGGTTCTCGGCCCGTCGGTTTTTGGGGCACTCGCTCCCGGGTTGCAGGCGGCGCTGTTTCCGCCGGACTCGAAGCCGGTGTTGTTTGCGGTCTGTCAGGTGGGGCTTTCCATCTACATGTTCCTGGTGGGGGTCGAGTTTGACGCGGGGCTGATCAGATCGAGATTCCGGAGTGCCGCTGCGGTGTCGCTGTCGGGAATTCTGGTGCCCTTCGCGCTGGGGGCGTCGGCGGCATGGTTTCTGGCGGGGCGTTGGCCGTTGTTCTCCGGGAAAACCAGCACCTGGGAGGGGATGCTTTTCCTGGGGGCCGCGATGTCGATCACGGCCTTTCCGATGCTGGCCCGAATCATCTTCGAGAGGGGGTTGACGGGCACTTCGCTTGGCGTGCTGGCGCTGGCGGCCGGATCGATCGATGACGCCGCCGCCTGGTGCGTGCTGGCGGTCGTGATGGCGAGCTTTTCCGGTGACCCTTCGGTGGCGGTGCTGGCGATCGGCGGCGGACTGGCTTACGCGCTCGCGGTCTGGCTGCTTGGCGTGCCGCTTTTCAAATTCCTGGCCGCAAAAACCGGGAAGCGGGGCGGGATGACGCACGCGATGCTCGGGTCGACGCTGTCGCTTGTCATGCTGGGGGCCTGGTTCACGGACAAAGTCGGGATCTACGCCGTCTTCGGGGCCTTCATTCTGGGCGTCGCGGTGCCGAAAGGTTTTTTTGCCGAGGCCCTGCACAAGCACCTGGAAAAAATGACGACGGCCTTCCTGCTCCCGCTGTTTTTTATCTACTCGGGGCTGAACACGAAGATCGGCCTGATCATCGCCCCGAACCTGTTCGGGGTGACCCTGCTGCTGCTGTTCCTCGCGATTGCGGGGAAGGGGGTGGCTTGCGCCGCAGCCGCATGGCTCAACGGGGAAACTCCCCGCGAAGCTCTCGCCATCGGGGCGCTGATGAATGCCAGGGGGCTCATGGAGCTGATCCTTCTGAACATCGGGCTTGAACGCGGGATCATTACCCCCACACTTTTCACCATGCTCGTCGTCATGGCAATCGTCACCACGCTGATGGCAACCCCGGCATTCCATTTCATCCGCCGGGGTGGGCCTGCGGCGGAACCCGCGCCATGAGTCCGGAAAACAACCTGACCGGCTCCATCCTGGTCTCCCACCCCTCTCTCCGGGATCCGCGGTTCCGCAGGACGATCCTTTTCCTCTCCCACCACAACGAGGAGGAGGGGGCGACCGGCTTCGTGCTAAACCGCCCGCTGAACCAGACTCTGACCCAGATCGCGGGAATGCCTGGCATCCCTCTTTACTACGGAGGCCCGGTGGAAGCGGATCGCATCCTGCTCGCCAGCCTGCAGTGGAGGGATCATCCCACAGTGGTGGCCTTCCGGGCATTTGTCGGACGGATGGGCGAGGAAATGATAGACGGGGAATGGCTGCCAGGGCTCCGGGCTTTTGCCGGCTACGCCGGGTGGAGCAGGGGCCAGCTGGAAGGGGAAATTGCGGAGAGCGCGTGGATCGTCGTTCCTCCCTCCCGAGAAATCATCGAGATGGATCCCCTTGCCGATGTCTGGAGAAACATCATGAAAAAATCGGGCCCCATGATGCATCTGCTCTCCGAGGCCCCGGACCACCCGGAGAGGAATTGAGCGGGGCAGCGGCTCAGGCCCGTCGGTTCCTTGCCTCGCAGATGAATTGCCGGACAAGGTATTCGTCCTTGCTGCGAGGGTTCCGCTCGACGCCGCTGGCCACATCGACAGCATGCGGGCGCACGATCCGGATGGCCTGGCGCACATGCCGGACATCGAGTCCGCCGGCGAGAAGATACCGCCGGTCCGGGTGGGAGGAGACAAAATCGCGGACGAGGTCCCAGTCCAGGCGTCGGCCGGTTCCCCCGTAAGCCTTGGCCGTCCAACCGTCGAACAAGATATTCGGGGTCTCGAACGAAAGCGCCCCCCCGACCACTTCCGGACCGGAGACGCGGATCGCCTTGATCCAACGGGGGAATCCCGCCTGCCCGCAGATCGCAGGGGTTTCATCGCCGTGGAACTGGACGAAATCAAAGCATCCGGCATCGCGGATTTTTTGCAGCAACTCCTGCGGGGCGTTGACTACGACCGCCACCCGGGCGGCCTCGCCTCCGAGGTCGCGGATCCACGGGACCGACTCCTCCGGGTCGATATACCGGGCGGAACCGGGAAAGAAATTGAACCCGAGGGCATCGGCACCGGCCGACAGGCACATGCGCGCGTCCGAGGCGCTGGTGATGCCGCAGATTTTGACGTGGACACCGCCCGGTTCGAGGAAGCTCATGGCGGGCGCTGCCCCGGCATCATTCGAGCGTGCGGGCATCGGCCTTTTTCATGGCCGGATGGTGGGTGATGGCATGGATCCTTCCGTCGCTGGTCCGGAAAAACGAACTCAGTATCCAGCTCACCAAGCTGATGATGATGGCACCGAAAAAGGCGCTCCAGAACCCGGCCACGTAGAAGGGCTGGATGATTTTCGAGACCAGCAGGAGGAGCAGCGCGTTGACCACGAAGATGAACAGTCCCATGGTCACGATAATGAACGGCAGGCTCAGCAGCATCAGGACGGGCCGCACGAACGCGTTGATGATCCCGAGAAGGAGGGACGCCCCGAGCAAAGCTCCCCCCGGCTCGCACTTGATTCCCGGGACAAGTTTCGTGGCCACGAAGACGGCAACTGTGGTCACAAACCAGCGGATGAGGAACGCAGCCATGAAAGGATCGTATTTTATCGGAAATTTTTTTGAAGATTTATTTTGCAACGGCGGCCATTTCGGTTGCACAAACAGATTCGCCATGTCCAAGAAAAAATCCGAAAAGGAAAGCAAAGAGAAAAAGCAGTCCGCGAAGAAGGCGCTCGCGAAGACGGCTTTGCCCGCCACGGCTCCCGAAGGGTCCGCAGATGCCGGGTTGAAAGCGGCGAAGCCAAAATCACAGAAACCCAAGGCGGTCTCCCGCAAAAAAACTTCTGCCGCAGCGGCCATTTCGGGCGAGGACATCGCCTTGCGGGCCTATTTCATCGCCGAGCGCCGCCACAAAATGGGCTGGCCGGGCGACTCGACAAGCGACTGGGTGGAAGCCGAGCGTCAACTCAAGGCCGAGGCGGCGAAGAAAAAATAGTGCCGGGCTGGGGCGGGTGAGGGGATCTGCGGGGCGTCGTGCTGCTTGAGCCAGCCGATTTTCTTGAGGGATTCCTGCGGCAGGCTGCCGCCCGGTCTCCGGGCAGGATTTTCGCCGAAAATATTCATTGCCAGGGTTCGCGGTCAGAGCCGAATGTCTGGGCATGAATTTCACCAAGATGAACGGGGCGGGCAACGACTTTGTTGTCGTGGACAACCGGGATGGGTCGGTCTCCCTCTCGGGCGGGCGGATCGGGCGGCTTTGCGACCGTCACCGTGGCATCGGGGCGGACGGAGTCCTCGCGGTGGAGCCAGCGCAGTCTGGTGCCAATTTTCGCATGCGCTATTACAACGCGGATGGCGGAGAGGCGGACATGTGCGGGAATGGGGCCAGATGTTTTGCGAGGTTTGCCGCACGACTGCTGCCCGGAGAGCCGGAGGAGGTGTCGTTCGAGACTCCCGCCGGTTTGATCCGCGCGAAATTGTCGGGCGGGCTTGTCACGATCAACATGAGCGAGCCCGGCGATCTGCGTGATCCTGCGGAGATCGAGGTGGCTGGCCTGGGAAGTTGCCGGGTCCATTTTCTCAATACAGGCGTTCCGCATGCGGTGGTTTTTGTCGGGGATGTCGGGGCGCTGGATCTTGCAAAAGCCGGAGCTTCCCTGCGGTGGAACGCCGCCTTTGCCCCACAGGGAGCGAATGCCAATTTCGCGCAGATCGTTTCTCCGGGAAACCTTGTTCTCCGGACTTTCGAGCGGGGTGTGGAGGGCGAAACACTCGCTTGTGGCACCGGCGTTTGTGCGACAGCTCTCCTCCATCACCTGGCCACCGGAGCCCATTCTCCGCTGTCCGTCCGGGTCCGGGGTGGCGAGACCCTCGAGGTCGGATTTGATGTTTCCATCACAGGCACGCCAACGAATGTGACCCTCAAGGGACCGGCGGATTTCGTCTTTGACGGAGTGATCGATCTGTGAGGTTCCGACGTCATTACCACACAGTTTGAATATCGGGGTATTGGCGGATGTGCTGGTCGGGGGTGATGATCGCGATCTTCAATGCCTGGGCTGTGGCGATGAGAAATCGGTCGGCCGGATCGGCATGGATGGTCGGCAGTCGTGTGGAGAGAGCTGCAACCATGTGATCGAGAGCGACGGGGCGGATTCCGTGTCTGGCGCACGCCCGCTCCATCCACTCATCCACCGGAACCGGGAGGGACAGATGACCTTTGGCGGCCTTGATCCCGATCTCCCAAGCACTGATCGCACTCACGACAAGCGAGCCGGGGTGGTTTCCAATGGCTTTCCGAGCCGATCCGGAAAGATCTTCCGAACCAGAAGCCAGCCAGAGGAGCACACAAGTATCGAGAAGGATCACACGAAGGCCTCCGGCCAATCTTCCGGATCCAATGGCAGGGCCGGACTTTTTTGAAAAGTCACCTTGAGAGCAGGATCGCAGGCAAAAGGGTCAGGAACAGTTGCCGCAGATCGCAACTCAGCCACCGGCTTTCCATTGCGACAAATCAGAACCGACTCCCCTTTGTTCTCCACCTCGCTGAGCAGGGCGGAGAGCCGGGTCTTGGCTTCGTAAATATTCACGCTGATCATATTGACCAGACTAGACCAGATCAGGTTATTGTCAATCCTCTCTTGCCAAAGGGCGCACGTCATAGTGTTACACCCTTGAGAGTCGCAACAAGGTTTCCGGATGAAGCTGTATTATCTCCAATAACCGCAGAGCAGCCCTGGAGGGTTTGTGCTCACCTGCCCGAACCGGACCGCCCCGGACAGGTGATCGTCGCGATCCTCACCGACGGATACGAGAACTCGTCGGAGAAGTTCACCTGGAAGGACATCTCCCGCAATATCCTGAAGCAGACGAACACCTACAAGTGGCAGTTCCTCTTCCTCGGGGCCAACCAGGATGCCATCTCGACGGCCGCGAACCTGAGCATCGCCGCCGCGAACGCCTCCAGTTACGCTACAGCCCGAAATTCGTGCCAGGCCATCGGCTGCATCCGATCCCCCTCGGGCCATGATTGCAGTCTGGCCCGGGAAGTTGCCGGCACGAAAATTGGTCCCCACGGCGGGATTCGCACCCGCACTTGTCCGATTTTAAGTCGGATGCCTCTACTGTTGGGCTACATGGGGAAAATGGCGGAAGGCGGAGGACATGCTCCCCAGGCCGGTTTCCCGGCCCGATCTCACTAGAAATATTTTAAAAGGGCGTATCAAACTTGGAATTTCCGCCCGCAATCGAGAGATCTCGAAGTGATTTCATCAACCAGCCTTTTGATCACCGGGTGTGTGATTCCTTCTCCGGCGAGCGTCTTGGAGACGGTGCTTGCGGCTTCAGGAATTCGCTCCGACAAATTCTGGATCCTTCCAGCAAGCGCCCCCGCATCGAGACGATGTTCGGCGGCAAACTTTTCCCATTGCCGGAGACCGATTTCACGGAGTTTGTAAGTGCCTCCGATTTTCATGGCGAGCGTGGCGCGCCTCAGATCCACCTGTTTCGGGTAAGGGAGCGCGCTCGATAAATCGTAAAGCGGGGCCAGGCGAACGCGCCCGCCGGCAGCGATCAGAATCGAAAAGTTTTTGGCGTGCACATCCGTCCCGCCAGTGAGCCAACTCAAAACGAGGGAATCGACAAAACACTCTTCGTCCTTGGACCGGCTTGTTGAATAACGCCGGATGACATCGAGAATTTGAGCCGGGGATGGGCCGCCCTGGTTCTGGTATTTGCTCTGAGGCTTGCAGGCGAGCGCCTGGCACAGATCTTCCTGATGCACCCGGATCACCCCGTCCCTCTGACGAATCCGGTCGTAGCGTTCGACGGTGATCACCGGGCAGTCGCCGAAGTATTGGACGGACGACGAGGCGGTTGGAAAGCCCAACTCCCCGGCCAGCCGCAGACAAAAATGCTCGTTCTCGGCAAAACCGTCAAACGCCCCCGTCGCTGGTTTCAAAATGTGGGTGGTCGGAACCGAACCAAAGGGGATTCCCCAGCGCTTTTTCTTGGGATCGAAAATGAATGCTGTCTTCGGTTGCGCTCCGGCGAGGCTGAAACTCCCAGCATCGGAACTCGTGCGGGAAGCACTGTGGTCCTTGAGAAGAAGCTGTATTCTCCCGGCAACTTCCTCGGGAGTCAGCCAGGTGACTCCGCCCGGCGGGGGGGTCTTCGACCAGGTTGCAAGTCGATCAGGGCGGATGAACTGGACTGCCCCGGCGCATTCCTCTCCCACATGCCAGAGCAACTTGAACGCATTCCGTGGTGAAACCTGAAATCTCTCGCCCCAGCGCTGCAAAACCCCGTCATTGTCTGGAAGCAGCCCCCAGAGAAACGCCTCCACCACAGAGTGCCCGTGCTCCGAAGCCGTCAATGGCATGGAGAGCGAAAGCGGAAAGTCCGCCCATGAGGTGTCGTAGCGGAAACTCAACCTGTCCCGCCTCCTGTCCCACAACAGGCAACCCATCATCCGCCCTTCAACGAATACGGAAAGTTCCTCGGTCATGGCTTGTTGCCTTTGGAGTGCGAGTCAACCAGAGCATCAATATCAATGCCTCCGGGATTCCGCTCGTTCGCCTCTGCCCCGGCGCAAAGCGGAATGCCAAGCTCCCGGAGCGTTTGCAGAACCAGCCCCAGTTGGACAGATGGCTTTCCCTTTTCCAAGGCAATGATCCAGGCGCGGCTGACCCCGACTTTCCCGGCGAGTTCGTGCTGGCTCAAGTTCATTTGGGAGCGCCGCTCACGGATCAGGGCTCCAATTTCCTTCGGGGCGTGGAGAATCATGCCGTCAATATAATATGTCAGCGACCGTTGACAATGACATAATGTCAGCGATCAGTGACATATTATTCCTTCTTATCTTCACATTGATGCCGTGCATTCATCGCGGGGGCAGTTTCTCTCCCGTCCATTTGATGATCCTGTTTTCCCGGTGTTGTAAACCACTCCGCGAAATCGCCCGTAGTCCGTGCCGACATTCAGGCAGCGGATGCCATGCAGGGTTTGTTCCCGCGCAGGCATGTGCGTGTGCCCGCACATGAGGAAATCGACGTGACCGGCGCGATTCTCGATTTCTTTTCCGAGCAGGGAATTTCCGGAGTAGGCAGAGAGGATGTCGGAGGCACCGCCGCGCAGCGGGTGTCCGTTGAGTTCGCGCCACGGGCATGTGTGGGCGGCGACATCAGTGTTGAATGCTAATGCTAATATGCTGGCCTTTGAAGCGGAATTGGTGCGCGAGGATCGCCGTAGAGGGGTTGGTCTGGAGGGGGTCGAAAAATGGTGACTTTGCCGCCAAAAACTAAAAATACGGAAATACGGCCTGTGGAGCGATTTAGTATTGACATTAAGTCTGAAGGGTGGGCGAAAATTTTTATGGCCTATTCTTCCATAAATCCCGACCTCTCTCCTCTTGCGAAATCGACTCTCTTTGCGGAACTCACCAAGGGTGAGGCTCCTGTAGCATCGCGGTTACTGATGACATCCTGTTCACAATGCTGCATGGCTGCGGCCATAACGTGACCCGCCAATGGGTGGCGTCGCGTCGATCTGGCCTCGGTCATTCGGCAATCCGTTTTGCGGAAGGCAGCCAGTCCGGACAGACTGGAATCCCGAGATTCCAGGCAAAGCCGAGGGACTGGACCATCGCGGAAGCCGAAGCGTTCCTCAGGAGGTTGGCTCTGGCACCTGACAGGAAGCCGCATGGAGAATGCGCTGCGTCGCGTGAATGCCACAGCCCAGGAATACAACCCTTTCGCAGCGAATGCTCTGATCTGCGAAATCGCGCGACACGAACCGTTGGATCGCCCCCTCTCGGCTGCTCACTACGCCGTCATGCTCAACGCGCTGGGGTTCCCTTTGAGCAGAAAGTGGGTTGAGGCCGCGATGAAGGGCAAGCGGGACGGGCGACACAAGAAGCCGGAGGACGTTGTTGAGGTCCGTCCAGTGCGACGTCGTCAAAGAGGACGGGCCGCAAGTTGGGCTCCACGAGAGCTATCTCAACTCTTGTCCCAGGCTGGCCACTCGGTGAACGAAAGCCGCGTGGAAGCCGCATTCACCGGACATCTCGATGGGGCAGAGGCCCTCTATGATGGCAGTAACAGGAATTTGATTGGTGTCCGGAATTTTCTGTCGGGCACACCGCAGCTCGCGGTTCTGCTCGGAATGACTCGTGCCGGAAAGTCTGCCTTCATGTCGGACCTGCTCTCGCAAACCGATCCTTATTACGACTTCACCCTACCCAGAGGCGCACGGAAACGGGTCATCTTCGAAGAGGTGGCCAGAACGCTGGATATTTCAGGTGGCGAGCAACTCGTTTCAGAGTTTTACGCGCAACTGTCGAAATTCTCGACCTGGATCATTTCGATTGTTCAGCAATATAGCCGGTTTCAACGCTCGGGCATTCGCCCCATCGTC
Source organism: Terrimicrobiaceae bacterium (assembly GCA_041675465.1). Taxonomy (GTDB): domain Bacteria; phylum Verrucomicrobiota; class Verrucomicrobiia; order Chthoniobacterales; family Terrimicrobiaceae; genus QYQL01. Next base: position 9,131 of record JBAYTU010000092.1, read on the forward strand.
TTTGGCAACGCCAAGCAGTTCTTTTTTACCCGGATGAACGACCGCCAGGATATTGAGGATGTCGCAAAGGATATTGATTTGTCCGAGACGACGAAGGAGGCGATTTCGCGGTATCCGCTTCCGGAGCATTTGCCGGACAACAACAAGTATGCCGCGCTGACATATTACCATCTCGACGCCCAGCAGCCCCGGTGCGGGACGATTCATAATCGGGTCACAGTGTTCTTTTACCTGTCCGTTTCGTTCGTGGCCGGGGCCATCATGAAAGGGGCAAGCGGGACGACCTCCGCACTCCAGGCCGGAATCCAAGGCACCATGCAGGCGGCCGGGCTTGCGGTGGGAGCGGGGATCACAGCGGCAGGTGCCACCGCCACGTTCGGCGGCTCGGCTGCCGTGCAAGGAGCGCTGGCCGGAACCCAAGCCGCCACCGGAGCAGCCAGCGCCGCAGGACGCATCGCCAGCGATGTCGTCGGATCGATGGGCGGATCAACCGACATTCCACCACCACCGCCAGTTCCAACGGAAAGCAACAGTGTTGCCAATGCCGACAACCCCGCCATGACGGCGTATCAAACCGCGAGCAACGCCTTCGCCGTCGTGGATAACGACCAAGGCACGGTCTCCCACCATCGGGGAAACCTCGCCACGCCACACACGGCCCAGGCCGCTTTCAATTCCCACGCATCCAAGGCCCAGCCGTTGCCCCCGGATTCCCCCCTCTCAACCCGTAATTCCTGATTCCCATGAAACTATCCGCCATTACCTCCATCACCAACAACCTCATCGCCGCGCGCTTCTGGATGGGACTCGCCATTCTCGCCACCGGTTTCGCCGTGACAGCCCCCTACATGACGATCCAGGCCATGAAACAACAGGAAAAAGTCGTCATTCTCGATCCGGGCGGAACGCTGATTTATGCGCCACTTCTCGGTTTTGAGGACGCCGGGAATCTCCATGCCTACCATGTCCGCCTCGCCTGTCTGGCTCTACTGCAACGCAATCCCATCGGCCCGGATCTGCCAGACCTGATGAAACGACTCTATTTGGAAGAGCCTGCCCGGAAAAAAGCCGCCGCGATCTACAAGGCCCAGAATCCCGAATTCAAAGAAAAACAGATCCACCAAAAAGCCGAGGTCACAAAAATCGACATCCTCGACACTCGCAAAATCAGCGACGGCTCAGGAAAATCCTACGAAGCGGTGAGCGTCCGGGCCGAAGGCAACCTCGTTCGGACCGGCACCGTCAACAAACTCGAATTCCGCGAGCCAGTGAAATTCCAGACGGAATTCCTCTTCATCCGCAACCCCGACCTCCTCGGCAACGGGCGTCTCCCGCTCGTCGTGCAGGATTTCAAATACACCGAAACTCCACTTTGAGTCAGCCGCATTTAATTTTCCACTGATCGGGTCGGGACTCGGCTGGCCACAGAGCTTGTGGCCCTCTCAAGACACATCATTATCTCGGTCTGCGCGAGTCCTGCGGTTGTTGCCAACGCTTCGGCTTTGGCAAGGGCTTGCTGAAGTTTTGGCAACTTTGCTTCAAATCTCCGTATCTGCGCATCCATGGCGTTTTGTGCAGTGGCTTTGGCATTGGAAATGGTGTCTCGGCATTGTGCTTTCCACAGAAGATAAGCACACAATAAAGGAAAAAAGCAGAAGAGGAGCATGCAAGGCATCACTACCAAAAGGGGTTCCACTTTTAGACCCACAAAATTTAGAATCCCTGCCAGAATGGAGCCTACGACTATTCCTCCAATAAAAAAACCTGACAACGGTCCAAGCAAACACCCCAACACGAAACATCCAGAACCCTTCTCGATCGCACTCTTTTCAAGTAAAACATGAGGAGGAATCCCCCCTGTTTTATCACTCACGACGTTTATTGCACCTTGCACCACCGAAAGATGGTTTTGCGTCTCTTTGTCAATTTCCTGTTGTGCGTTTCCAACGGCACACTTCTGTGCCCTGAGCCATTCACCCGCCGTATGGAGAGCCTTGTCGAGCACTTCCTTGTTGGTCGCCAAGGCTGTTGCCTCCATCCCGAGCGCAGTGAGGTAGTCGGCTCCCCGCACCTGTTCATCGTCGAGAAGTCTGGTTTGGTATTCACGCCACGACCAAGGGAACACGACATGGTGATTTTGTTCCGCGCGGAGCAGGAGATCGAAAGTTTCCTTCAGTTCGACCTGGGCTTTCAACGCACGTTCACGAGCAATTGCAATCTTTTTGGATGCGAGGGAGTGCAGCGCGGCGCTCATTCCTTGAAATCCTCCTCGGCAAACATGGTGATGATCGTCTCCGGTCTCATCTCGATACACTCGTCAAGCAACTTAACGGCTTCGTCGGTCCTGCCGATTTTGTTCGCGTAGCGTGCAGCGCACAAGAGGGACTCGTATTCGCGACTGATCACGAGGGCGCGGTGGACCGTTTGGTAAGCATCCTCTACATTGCCCTGCTCGCGTTGCATTTCGGCCATGTGGCGGAGGCTTCTGGTGTGCCATGGTTCGTCGCGCATAATCCCGCTGAGACGCTGGGCTTGAAAAAACGCCTCCTCGGCATGGGCAAGGTCCACCTTAGCCTGATCCTCGTTGTCCTCGGGTTTCTGCTTCCATCGCAGATAGCCGATGTTGAACCAAGCCACATAGCCCTTCTGCTTTCCGACTTCGTTGTCTATGACGAGTTGGAAAAGCCGGAGGGCGTCCCTGGCATTCTCGCGTTTTTCGCGCCCCTCGGTATTCATCCATGCTTCCATCATGATCTGCCCGTCGCGCAGAAACTCCCTTGCCTCAGTTTCGTTCGGACTTCTGAGAGTGTCGGCAATTTGAGTCAGCGTTATCTGCTGCTGCATGAGCACTGTGACGGTTCTTTCAAGAACAGCGGTCACGGAGGCGAAGCCCTGTTGAATTGTTGAGTTGACACTATCCAAGGAGAATTCGATGGAATCAAGTTGACCACTCATTTGTTCCGCCAGACCGAGAAGCGATCCCATGTCACCGGCCAGTCCGCCGAGAATTTGGTTCGCGGCATCCTGCCGCCTGGCGATTTCCATCTGGCCTCGCAGGTTCAGTGCCGCCGCCGCAGCTTGTGCCTTCAACTGTTCGCGCTGGCAGCGAAGCGAGGCCTCACTGTTTTGCGCTTGGATCCGATTATAATACTCATCGTTGATCTCCCGCGTATGCTGGGTAACAAAACGACCGGCGATTTGCCTGGAAAGTGGAGCGTCGATCATCGAACTAATTTTGAATGCTTAATAATGTGAGAAGATCCCTTCCAACGAAGAAGAACAATGATCCAACCCGCAATCACGAACAGGACGAGACTGGAAGGCTCGGGGATGGCGATGAAGTTGGAGACGATCAGATTCCCGCCAGTGTAGTCCACTTGGAATGAGCCCCATCCGTCCAATGTTGTGAGACGTTCGCCGCTCGCGATGTTGAAAAAGTTGCCGGTAATTTGGTTTGCGGTGACAAGCGTCAATACTGTGGAGGGCGTGATGAAATTCTCGTGGCCGCTGAGAAGCGAGAGTTGAAGAAGCCCGCTCGCGAGAATGGAACCATTGACACAGACATAATTATAGTCCACTCCCTGATTCAGCGTGCCTGCGATTTCCAGAAGGGTTATCGCCGAGGGCTGGAGATTGAGATTCCCATTGATAACCATGCTTCCGGGTGAGAAGCCGGGCGAGAGAGTTCCGGCCAGAGTCACCGAACCGTTGACGGTTCCCGTTCCTTCGAGTGCGCCACCTTGAATATTGAGAGTTCCAGTTACCGCGCCACCGTTTTTCAAAACGAGTTTCCCGTTCGACTGTGTGTAACTTCCCTGAAAGTTCACTGTGCCACTATCGACCTCGACCGTGCCCGAGTTGTTGAAGGCGATGGTGGACGCGACGGTGGATGTGCCGGTGCCGCCTGACTTACGGAAGGTGCCCGCATTGTTGATGGTGCCGACGCCAGCACCGGGAGTAGTTGTATAAGAGTATCCATTGTAAAAATCTCCTGCGGCGAAGCTTCCGTCACCGGTCAATTCGTAGGTGCCGTCGGCGGCATTGTTGAGGATGCTCTGAAAAGGAGAATTTACATTGTTGCTTTCGAACTTGATGGACGAACCGCCAATCTGGGTTATTGCCCCATGGTTGTTCAGCGTAATGTTACTCAC
>JBAYTU010000093.1:0-13251 GCA_041675465.1 Terrimicrobiaceae bacterium
CCACAATCCTGAAGCTATCAGGCATAAACTGGAACGGGCAGGGTTTTCCTGCAAATGGTTTTCCGGTCCGCAAGGGGTGGTTTTTGCTGTCAGACAAGACCGCTGAATCAAATTCGGAAAAGAGTTTATGGAGTGTGTTTAACAGGACATACAAATTTTGGTTCTTCCAGGTAATCTTCGGCACATCGGCGCGCGAACCCTATATCCAAGCGGAACGAAAGTGACGGGACGAAATCTAGTGTGCCATCTCTTGGATCTCGATGGTCCAGGAGGTGGGCCGTTTGCAGTGGCAGGGATCGTGCGGGCTTTGGCCCCGGCGTACAAACAGACGGTGATTGTCGGCTCCCGCGGCAAGTTGTCTTGTTCCGTTGAAGCACTGGGGGTTCCCCTCATTCGCTTGCCCATTGATCGGCGGTGGAAATGGCCGCTCGGTTTTCCAATGCTGCTGCTCCGTTTGGCGCTTCTTCGCCCCTCAGTTATCATCCTTCACGGGCAATGGGCAGGGTTTCTCGGAGGCCTTTGCGCTTTGCTGCTTCACACCAGGAAGGTGATTTATGTGGCCCACTGGCCATCGTTTTATGCTGACCGGTCCCTTTGGACTGTCATCCGAAATACATTGGCGGAGAGGATCGCTTGTCGTGCGGCCGACTCCCTTGTGTGCATGTGCGAAGCAAATCGGAACCAGTATCTCATGAGAGGGTGGGTTGCGCGGCGGAATTGTCATGTGATTCCCTATGCCTTCGACCGCACGCTGATGTCCTCTTCGGAGGAGGTGCTGGCTTTTCGTGCGCAGGTGGGAATGAAGCAGGAACACCTGAATGTTGCATGCGTTGGGCGGCTCCACGAGCAAAAGAGGGTTGATTGGTTGCTCAACGCGTGGCCCGCCGTTTTCCGAGAGCGTCCGGATGCCCGTTTGTGGCTTTTCGGAGACGGTCCCGAGGGGGATTCCTTGAGTGCCAGAACGCGCGACCTCGGAATTGCGGATTCTGTGGTATTTGCGGGCTCTGTCCCGCACGGCGAAAGAGCGGTGGGGGCCTGCGACGTTGTTGTTATGACCTCGATGTGGGAATCATTCGGTCTGGTTGTCTTGGAAGCTTTGGCGCACCGGAAGCCATTGGTCGCCAGCTTCGTTGACGGAGTAATTCAAGACATCCCTTCCTCTCCCCTCATCCACAAAGTTGCCCCTGGTTCGGCACAGGCTTTGGCAAGCGGTATTTTGCAGGCGGCTGAAATGGGTGACTCACCAACCTGTGATCCGGTTGTTGAGGCATTCGCCGCAAATCAGTTAAGTCGATTCTTGCCTTCCTGTCTGGAGGCTGAATATGTTGAGCTTTTGGCTGCCAAATGACCCCGGCCTTTCCATGATTCATGCCATGCCAAATAAATTCACAGACTTGCTTTCGCATCTCGCCTCCCGCCTGGGAGCCAGTTCCTTGGATGCAGGCATGGATAGTCGTGATCTGGGGGGGGTGATCTGGGATTTGTGCTGGAAATTTTTTCGTGGCAACCTGCGAAAACCATTCACATGCTGCAAGGGGCTTCTGCTGCTTGGCCGGAGAGTGGTCGTCCGTAGCGGTTCATCGTCTTCATTCAGTCGGACCTCTTGTGGTGGAAGATTATGCGGAGATTCAGGCATTGGCGCGACAGGGGCTTCATTTTGGAAAGAAAGTTACCATCGGGCGTTTTGCCCAGATCCGGCCTTCAGGCTATTATGGACGGGAGATGGGCGAGGGCTTGATCGTGGGGGATTTCTCAAATATTGGACCGGAATGCTTTATCGGCTGCGGCGGTCTGATCCGCATCGGGGCACGCGTCATGATGGGTGCCAAAGTCCACATGCACGCCGAAGCCCATGTGACAGAAAACCCGTCCAAGCCCATGCAAGAACAGGGAATCCGCCGAAGTGGCATTATCATTGGTGATGATTGCTGGCTTGGAGCAGGATGTGTTATTCTGGACGGGGTGGAACTGGGAAAAGGATGCGTTGTCGGTGCGGGCACAGTTGTCACCAAATCATTTTCTGAGAATTCTGTAATTGCCGGTGTGCCCGCGCGCTTATTGCGGCTCAGAAAGGCTGAATCATTATGAGTGAATGGATTGCCGGCCTGTTGTTTTTTACAGGGCTTCTCGGGCTCGGTGGTGCTGCTTGGGGGCGTCAGTTGGGAACTTTTGCACGCGGGGCTGCCTTTATGTTGCTGACGGTTCCGCTGCTCAGCGATTGGATCCGGTGGAGTTTTTTGGTTTCCCACTCCATTTCATGGGGGGGCGCAGTTTTGATCATGGTTTTGATCTCTGCAACGGTCCTCCTCCTCCGGGTGCGCCGAATTGGTTGGCCCAAGTGGAATCTACGCCATCGTTGGGTCTGGCTACTTCTCGCTGTTCTCATTTTTCATCTGATAGCAAGGCTTTGGATTTTCTCCGGCTCTGTTCCGAACCCGGCCGACGATACCTATGGGGGCTACAAATCTGCAGCACTATTGTTCAGCCAGTCATGGCCAGCCAGTCATCCGGAACTCCCTGAACTTGATTTTAATTATTACTACTTCGCTTATGTTTGGCCTGCCGGGTTGGCGGCCTGGCTTGGGATTTCCCTTCATCTGGGCTGGTGGATGACGGCGGTCGTGCTGTGTTCGGTTGGCTCTATTCTATTGGGAGAAATCTTTCTGCCTTATGCCCGCGCCCGCTGGCAAATTCCGGCCATTGCATTGATGGTCACGTTTGGCTCCACTTTCTCCTGGCTGATCGCCGCGGCATTCGGATTGTCTCCAAAGTTCTGGGGGATGGAGTATAGCCTGCTTCTGCCCAAGGATCTTTACCTTGTAACTCCATTTTTCTGCCGTGCTTTTTGGATGCCCTTTGCCTTGTTCATGTCCGGATGCCTGTGGGTTGTTTACCGCTTTCTTTGGTCGGGACAATTAGCCTACCCACTGCGTGTGAGATGCTGGTTTATCTGGTGCTCGGTGGGAGCGTTGGCAGGCTACTGCACTTTCCTTTTGCCGGCATTCGTTCTCACGGGAGTCGGCGGATGGGTTTTATTGAGGCTCCTCCAAACCAGAGGAAAAGCCTTGCCAAGGCTAGTCGCACAGGTGGGAGGTCTTGGTATTGCATCGCTGCTCATGGCATTGCCTCTGCTTTTGGAATTTCTGAAGCGGGAGGGAACGGCACGGACCGCGCGATTCACAAAACCCATCTACCATTGGCTGTTCGCGGGTGATCATGTGGGCAACCATGTTTTTGTCGCTGGTGTTCTGGCCATGGTTCTTCTTCTTTTTGTCACCGCGAATATCCTCGGTGTGATCGCGTTGTTTCGTCATGGCTCCAATCGCTTCTGGCAGGATTCTCACCTCATCTTGGTCTTTCTTTTAGGCTCCGCCTTTGTCATGATCAGTCCGTTGGAAGATATGGGACCCAAGTTGGCTGTCTGGGTTGTGATCGCCGGATTCCTTCTTTTCTTTCGCCGGGGAGGACTTCAAAGCAAAGTTCTGACATTGGTTTTTGCAGCATCGTTGATCGGGCCGCTTTTGATCCTCACAAACACAGTTCGAGCAAATCTGGCTCTTCGCAAAATGGATCCTGTGTGGAAATATTTGGATAATCAGAGGGCGGAGTATCCCTACGTCTATTTTTCTATGGGCGCAGACGCGCGCGCGAAGCGTTTGCCCTGGGACTCGGTTGTTGCTTATTATGCTCGTGTCCGTTTTCTCGTTGATCCTGCGGAGTTGGATGATGCCGGACAGCAGTTCTTCGCCAGAAAATCCGATATGAACCTGCTCGGTAATCGAGGCCAGCGAATAGCTTCTTTGGGCTGGGATTCGGAAAAGATTGCGGTGCTGACTTCCTCTGAGAATGGCGGACCAGCAGCATCCTATCGAAGTGAATCATTCTGCGTGCTGACCGGAGAAGAGGCGCGCAAATTCCTTGGTTTGCCTGTGGATAATCCAGAAAAACCTTTTACTCTGCCCAGCCAGCCGTCACTGAGCAGGTAGGTTACATGCAAAAACGCCGAGAAAATTCATAAACCTTTAAAATGGAAAAGCCAGAAGTTGAATTCGATCAATATGCTGCGCAATACGAGGATCTTCGCAAGGATGCCTTGGTGTCCGCACTAGGCGGCGATGGAGCGTCGTATTTTTACCGCAACAAGGTGCGGTGGATCCAAGAAAATCTCAAAACTCTAAATTATCCATTGCGTGGCTCGTTAAAAGTCCTCGACTACGGCTGTGGTCGTGGGGATCTTCTCGCAACGCTCAAACGCGAAAGTTCTGGGTGGGAGATTGCTGGGGCAGATATTTCCGGAGAGATGCTCGCACGAGCTTCTTTAAAGTCTCAACTTTTGAATGGTTGCTCTCTTTTTATTCTCGATGAGACATCCAAGTTGGAGCATTCAGAAAAATACGACCTGGTTCTGTTGGTGTGTGTTCTCCATCACGTCGCATTGCCCTCCAGGCGGTCAGTCATTCGTGATGCATCCGCTTATCTCCGGAAGGGAGGCACGTTGATGGTCTTTGAACACAACCCGCTCAATCCACTCACTCGTGCAGTGGTTAAAAAATGTCCTTTTGATCGTGACGCCATTCTTCTGCCCTCGCAGGAAGTTTGCGAACTACTCCGGGCAGGTGGTTTTTCAGTGAAGCTAACAAGACATATCGTCAATATCCCCCCGCGATTTATCTCCCGGTTCTGGTTTTTTGAAAAGCTGTTCTCCGGACTTCCTTTTGGTGGCCAATACACAGTTGCCGGAGCAAAACTATGAATACCCAACCTTCCAAGCCGACAATTTCCGTAGTGGTTCCCTGCTATCAGGAAGAGGCTGTATTTCCCATATTGCTGGACAGGCTGTTGTCTGTTCTCAATGGCTCCGGTCGTTCATTCGAGCTGATTTTTGTCAATGATGGATCTTCCGATGGAACCTGGGGGCTGATCATGCAGGCATGTGAAAGCAATCCGGAAGTTGCGGGGATCGATCTTTCCAGAAACTACGGCCATCAAATCGCTCTTACCGCAGGCCTACAATATTGCACCGGGGAACGGATTTTTGTTATCGATGCCGACCTTCAGGATCCGCCAGAGCTATTTTACGAAATGGACAAAGTAATGACCGCCTCATGCGCCGATGTTGTTTATGGAAAGCGGATATCCAGGGAAGGGGAGTCATGGTTCAAGGTTTGGACGGCCACAGGCTTTTACAAAACGCTCTCATGGTTGTCAGATGTTCACATACCTCGAGATACAGGCGATTTCAGGCTCATGAGCAGAAAAGCATTGGACGCGTTTCTCTCTATGACCGAAAAAAATCGCTTTGTCAGAGGGATGGTTAGTTGGGTTGGATTTCGACAGGTAGCCTTTGAATACGTGCGTGAAAAGCGTCTCGCCGGCTCAACTCGCTACACCCTTCAGAAAATGGTGAGGCTGGCACTTGATGCGATCACCAGCTTTTCCGTCAAACCATTGAGGCTGGCGACTTATGTGGGGCTTGCCATTGCAACATGTTCTGTGCTTGGAATTCTCTACGTCATCCTCATGGTGGTAAGCGGCAGGTGGGAAACGGTCAAGGGATGGCCAAGTATTGTCGTTGTGATGCTTCTCCTATCAAGCATTCAATTGATTGTCGTCGGCATCACTGGCGAGTATGTTGGACGGATATTTATCGAGGTAAAAGGGAGGCCGCTCTTCTTTGCACAAAATATTGTCCACCGACGTTTGAATTTGAGAGACGGCGCTGACACTGGAAAACCGCTTCCCCGAAGTTGAGAAGCCGCCTGCGTAACTGTGTCATTCTCTCTCATTGCAGGAGCAATCTTTGCGCCTCAACGTCTGCGCGCGAGTCTACTTTTTCTGACATTCATCCCCACTGGAAGTAGCGTAAAGCCTTTATTTTTGAACAGCAGTGAGCGGAGTATAAAAGCTCAGCAGTGACAAAACCGCACAAACATCTTTTCGTTGTCTCCACCGCAAAAAAAATTGGGGGGGGAGAACTTAGTTTAATTCAATTGCTCCGGGCGATGCATCCCCTTGGCTGGCAAGCAACCATATTCTTCCCTCCAGAAAACACTGCTCTTCATAGAGTGTTTTCCGCTGAAAATAGAGAACATTTCCCGCTGACTCGCACTCAACTCGCATTGCAAGCCTGCAGATCTCTTTTTCAAACAAACAAAATATTTTATGCCAACAGCTATGCAGCAGCCAAGTTCCTTCTTTTCTTGGATCCTTTTCATCGCTTCCCACGCATCGTCCATCTGCGAGAAAGTTTTTTTGATCCGCTTTCCACGCACAAAGCCCGTTGGATTTTGACGCAGATGGATATGCTCATCGCTATCAGTTCTGCGGTAAAAGAGGAAGTGTGTCACAGGGCCGGGGTGCCGGATGAAAAAGTGGTTGTTGTTTCCAATGGAGTGCCTGATCCCGAGTTCGCGGATCGAAAGGAAGAGATCGCCGTTGCTTTACGAGACATGCTTCAAATCCCGCACAATACTCCACTGATTGCCCTAGCTGGAAGAACGGATCCGCTCAAAGGCCACCATACTTTTTTGAAGAGCATGCCCATAATTTATGACTCCCACCCTGATGTGCATTTTTTAATCATCGGTTTGGATCCGCCGCAGACTTCACCTCTTGCTCATGAATTGCACAAACTTATCGAACAATCACCAATTAGAAAAAACATTCATACTTTCCCGTTTGTTGAGAACGCACGCTGGTTTATGTCCGCCTCGACGATGTTGGTTGTTCCTTCCCTCTCAGAGGGCTTCGGACGGGTCGCGATCGAAGCTATGATGGAAAAAACCCCTGTTGTTGCTTCCAAAGTTGGAGGTTTGGGCGAAATCTTTTTAGATCGCCAGGAAGGCATTTATTTTGAGACCGAGAACTTTTGTGAGTTAGCACAGGCATGTATCTTTCTTTTGAATAACTCACAAATCCGCGCCTCTATCGCAGCAGAGGGACAAAAACGAAGTTTGTCGGATTACACGATAAGCAATACCGCCAGAAAAATTTCCACTCGGCTCAATGGAATGGAGAGGGCAAGGTCATAGTTGCGAGCGGTCGTTTATCCTAACAGGGTATTCTTTCTTCGGAACAACTTAAATCAGATTTATCGTGGAACTAATAGACACCTGGCATCGTATTACGAGAACAGCCGTTTTCTGGTCATTCCTGGCCACTGCATTGCGGTTTCTCGGGCTTTTGGTTGTACTTCCACTTTTGCTTCGATCAGTATCGAGCGAGCGGATGGGGGTTTATTATGTAATTTTTTCCCTCATTTCATTGGTCTATATGGTGGATCTCGGAATTGCGGCAAGTTTTAAGCGGGCGGTTGGCTATGCTTGGGGGGGGGCAAAGAATCTCAAGGAAAAAGGAGTGGCGGAAACGTTTCTGGAAACCTCAGGCCCATACTGGCCATTGGTGGCGGACCTTGTTGAAACCATGAGGGTGTTTTTTCGCTACACAGCATTTGCTGGTTTTATATTTGTTGGTTTAGCGGGGGGGATTTATTTACTTTCAGTCCGCCCCGAAAATATGAGCATATTTGAAATTGGTGGACTTTGGTTTACCTATCTGCTTTTTGCATCATTTAATTATGCCAGCAACGTGTGGTCTGTGCTGCTGCAATCTGGAAACAATGTGCGTGATTACCAGATGTTTTTTACCTTCTCGTTGGTTTTTGGATATATTACAAGTATCGGTGGACTTTTTTTAGGTTGGGGGTTGTGGGCTATGTGTGCATCATTTGCCATTCAGATCGTTATTCTGCGATGTTGTTGCCAGATCTCCTGTCGGATGAAGAATGCCCGGCCTCTATGGGAAGAGAATGGAATATTTAGAAAAGACTGCCTGGGTATGATTTGGCCGGTCTCTTGGAGATTCGGTCTGGCTCAATCGACCGGCTCCCTGATGATGTCATTGCCGGTTTTGATTTGCTCGTCAGTGCTTGGACTTGCTGTAAGCGCATCTCTTGGAGTGACATTGCAACTGGCAACTGCTTTGGCACAGATTTCAGGGATCGGATTTAGCGTAAAGATTCCATTGTTCAATATTATGCGTGCTTCAGGCAATATTTCAGGACTTCGCAAGGTATTCGAGACAAGATCATTATGGAACATCTGCTTTTATGTATGTTTTGGGACTGCCGCATTTATTGCTGCACCCTGGTTCTTTAAAAATATCATTAAGACCAATACTGACCTTCTTAACGGTTTGGCTCTTATTTTGACGCTGGCATTTGTAGGCTTCGAAAGTTTCCAATCAATGTTTGCAAGATTGCTTCTAAGTGGAAATCATGTTCCCTATTGGAAACGGTCAATTTTTGTTGGCCTTTTTCTTGCCTTTGCCGGATACACCGGAGCAGTTTATTTTGGACTTATAGGATTACTTTTCAGCTTATTATTTTTCAAGCTGATTTTCTTCGATTTTCATCTTATGCGATTAGGATTAAATTCCATTGACTGCAACCTTTCACTGGCATTATCCAGATTTTTTTATTCTGCGGTTGTTTTCAAAGATGTATTCACACGTAAAAGATAATATGACATTGCCATTGCCATTGCTTGAAATATTTGTCGTTACTTACAACCGATGCGATAGCCTTGAAAACACTCTTAAAATACTAATCCAGTTGCCCGATTGGATTTCGATCAACGTAGTCGACAATGCTTCAAATGACGATACCGAACGCATGGTCCATCAATACTCTACCCGAATAAAAGTCTTTAGAAATATCTTTAACAAAGGCTATGGTCTGAATTACCTTACAGCCGTGGAGCTTGCCTCCGGAAAATATTTTTGGGTTGTCGGGGATGACGATAGTTATGATTTTTCTGATATTGATGGATTGAGAGAAGTACTGGAGTTATCTGATTATGATATTGTTATGGTGGGTGATGCTTGGGATGGTCCCCGACCATATCATGGCGAAACATCTGATATCGCAAAAAAATATCCGACCAGTTGGTTCAATTCTTGCTTTGTTGCCGGGAACATTCTGCGAACAAGTACTGTTAAAAGCCTTACTTTGGCATCTGTTTTCATAAAAGCCCATTTACTATATCCTGGAACCCACATTTACTATTTGCTGACCCAGGCGAATGCATCCACTTCAATGGTATTTTATAAACCATTGGTTAGAAGAGAGCAACCCAAGGAATTTTCCTATCCTAGTTTCACCACGTTTGCTAATTGGATTGAGTTGATCTCATGTTTTAAAGACAAGACTATAAGAATATCAGCATTGAAGGGATATCTAAGGAAGTCAGAAAATGTTCGTTTGTTACCAGCTCTTCTTGGTCGTATTGTGAGATCCAGGTTAGACTGGAATCTTTGTGTGAAGTTTGAGTATCTGCGGTCATTGATCTATGCCCCCGCTTCGATCAAGCTCCCGCTTTTGCCTTGTTTTCCGGCTGTTTATATGCCGGAATCATTTTTGAAAACACTGAGAGCAATTTACTTTTCAATTCGGTATAAAATATTTGGACGATCTATTCCCAAGGGCTTTTATATTCCAAAAGCGAAAGACCCGCTACGCAGAATTTGAATTTTATGAACACTATTATTGATATTCTAAAAACATTGCGCGCAATTGTGTTCAAGACTTTTGAATTTGGATTTCTTCAGCGTCAACTCGCAAAACGTCTCCTTGCCGGGCATGAGCAAATATTCGTACGAAGCGGGCCCTTTGAAGGGTTGCTTTACATTGATGCTATTGGGTGGAGTTCATTTACTCCAAAATGGATCGGAACTTATGAAAATGAGCTTCATCGTGTTATTTCATTGATCATTGAACTGCGCCCTCCCATTATTATTGATATTGGATCGGCCGAAGGCTATTATACGGCAGGGTTTGGGATGCGACTGCATGAATCAACAGTCTATTCTTTTGAAATTGACTCAAGATCTTCGCGCCTTCAACGTCAAATTGTATCCTTGAATGGATTGAGCAATGTAAAAATAAGTGGACAATGCACTTCTGAAAATCTTGCGGATTTAGTGGATAAGCGTCTCAGTTTTATTTTGTGCGATATCGAAGGATCTGAATATGATTTGTTTCAGAATTCTAATAAGCTTTTGGGTGCGTTGGAGAACTCCTTTCTATTGATAGAACTGCACAAAAAACCAGTAGGAAATTATGAAGCTGGCATTGAGTTTTTCAAGAACACCTTCAAAGATACACATGTGATTACAATCATATCTGCTCAAAGTCGAAAAATCACAGATTTACCAAATGCAATGCAGTTTCAGGGTGTGGATGCAGAATTGCTTTATAAATGGATGGATGAAAAGCGAAACCCCGAACAAAAGTGGGTATTTTTAGCTCCCACAAATTCACCATCCTTTGCGACTTTATGATATATTGGTTTAAAATTGCGATAATCTGGATGGTGGGGGCAATTCGGTTAATGTTGTCTTCGCTGAAAATGACCATTCGCACCATACCGGAGGTTCCAGCAGAGAATAGTATGCTTTGGAAAATCCTGACTTTGAACGGAGTATTCCCCGCGGGTTACTACTGCTGGCACCACTGTGACGTCATAATGGTTCATGAGGATTTTACTTTTCACTCCGTCAATTGGGTCGATTACATAGGAACACATCACCGGTTGCCTTCGTTACCCCTTATTATCAATGGGAGATGCAATGATATATCAAAGTCATATATTGACAAAGTATTTGGGGATGTTTTTTCGTACAGGGTCACAGTCGATCCGCTGACTCACGTCGGCCCAATGGTCAAAAAGGGAAATGCCAATGCTACCCATGATGGTTGCATCATCCAGGGCCCGATTGCATCGGATATTGTTGATCCATCATGTGTATATAATATTCTCATCTCCAATCAGGATCGCGCTGATCCAACCCTTATCATTGATTACCGCGTTCCCGTAGTTTTGGGATCAATTCCAATTGTCTATAAGAAATTTCGCAAGATTGGGCTTCGATTTAAAAGCAAAAATGAGCGGGTGGAGGTTATCTATCCAGAAAGTGTATTTTCCCCCGAGGATATTGGTAAGATCTTGCGGTTTTGCCGTGTTATCGGTCTTGATTTGGGAGAAATTGATGTACTTTTCTGTGAGACAGAAAAGAGATTTTATATTATTGATGCTAACAATACGCCCGGCGGCCCCCCGAATTCATTGGGCTTTAGGGATTATTTCTGTGCGCTTTTTAAGATAGCTGCATTGTTCAGAAAGAATTTAAAGAATCAATGCCCAGATCTGTAAATCTGTAGGGTTATTCTAACTTAGGGGTATGCACTTCACTCAACCAGCCACTCCCCGTCGTGCCTCAAACGGGCTATCGAGACAGTGCAACTACCATTCCTTGGGGTCGGTTGAGTCAAGTGCATACGCAGGTTCTAACTTGAATACTGTTTCCATTGATGTCGGCCCGGCGACCTCCCCTGCTCCCGGAACTGCAAGGTATGTGCTGGAGCAATCCAGGCATTTGTTAATGCTGGATGTTCCCTGGAACTGGAAAATTCTCGTGGATTCCACGGAGAATCCGATTTTCCAAGAGTTTGAACACTTGAACAGGGTTGTGGTTCCGGGAAAAAGCTTATGGTGGAGAGCCACATTTTTTCTGCAACAGGCTGCACGAGGTTCGGATCTTGTATTCAGCCCCGCGTACTTTGTACCGCTTTCTGGGCCGCCTGTCGTGTCGAACTTCTTCGACTCGAATATCTACGAGCATTTTGGAACATGGGTATCCTCGGGCAGATTGACCAATGCGCTGCTTATCCGACTTTTATGCGACTTTGCCATTTATCGATCTCGAAAACTCTTTGTTCTTTCCGACTATTGTGCCACCTACCTCCGCAGAAAGTTTCCTAGGGCTCGGTCGAAGTTCGTTGTCACCCCGTCGGGATGCCCCATCCCGCTGGCTTGCCCAGCGCGCCACCATCCCAAGTGGGCCAGCGGTCTCAATACGCCGTTTCTTCTCTACGTAGGGGCCTTTTCCGAGAATAAAAACCAGCGACGACTGATCGAGGCGTATGTAAAAATTCAGAAATCTCGCAGCGACCTGCCGCCGCTGGTGGTGATCGGCCCGTGTCCTCTGGACTTTATGGCCTCCGCTATCGCTCCCGCCATCAAGGCAAGTCCGGTCCCCGATAAAATTATTGTTCCCGGTCGGGTCACTGACGCGGACCTTGCTTGGGCCTACACCAACGCCCTCGCATACATTCAGCCCTCTATCGCGGAGGGCTTTGGCCTCCCGGTTGTCGAGGCCATGAGCTACGGACTCCCTGTTGCCTGCTCGAATACGACCAGCCTCCCGGAAACCGCAGGCGGTGCGGCGCTTCTTTTTGATCCCTTCTCTACCCCGTCAATTTCCGAAGCAATCCACTTGATGGTCTCCGATGCGCCGTTGCGACAGAAACTCAAGGACCTTGGGACAACTAGATGGCGACAGTTTACATGGAGGACGAATGCAAATCTCGTCGCTTCGGAAATAGGGAAAATATTGTATAAATGAAGGAACCTACCACGCGCTACTTGCGCTCGATGTTCGCCTTTCACATCCCTCTCAGATTTTCTTGGTCTCCTATGAGTCAGCATTGAAGCAATATACCACAATCAGTTGATGTTTGTGCTGTAGAGCGCCCCGACAACCATTTATCAGTGGCCAATCCATGAATTCCAAAATCTCGCCGGTCCAAATTATCTTGCCAATTGCCATGTTGGCAGGTCTCGCGCTTGCATTTTTCTTAGGCATCAATATCGCCAAAGAGAATTATACTCAGATGGTGTTTTTTGCCATCGGCATCTGCGTGCTCGCTTGGGCGATGATCGGACGCAAAATCTGGTGGCTGCCGATTTTCTTTTTCTCGGCTTTGGGCGGATATTTTTATTTCGGTTTCAGGATCCATTCCCACGAGCTGGCTGTGTTAATTTGTCTTCTGCCGCTGCTCATTACGATGGCGATGAAGCGGGAGCACTTCAGGGACAGGAACTTTAGTATTCCACTCCCCGTTATTCTGCTTTTTCTTTATATTTGCCTGCATTTCATGACTTGTGTGATTGATAACAAAATAGAAGGGATTGGGGGGCTGGGGAACATTACCCGGCGCTATGCCTCTGCAGTATGGCCATTTCTTGTATTCATTCCATTTTTATTGGTTGGAAACACAAAATATATCCCATGGGTTTTACATCTTGTCGCCGGAGCTACTTTGATTCGTTTTGCCTTGGGCATGTATACCGCGTTCTTCGGCAATGAAGACACGTTGCTTTTCATACCCGGAATTAATTTTGTTCCAGCAGG
>JBAYTU010000094.1:0-13187 GCA_041675465.1 Terrimicrobiaceae bacterium
AGGGGAGCGGTTCGACGACATGTCGATAACGCGAGGGAGGGCGAAGCTCCGTCTGAGCCGTAATAAATGGGCTCACACGGAGGTTCGCCCTCCCATCGTTGGCGTTACGCGCGGATTGGGGTCCGGGGAGAAACGGTTGACTCCGGCGGACACCTCGGGCAGCATGGGCGGTTCCATTCATGCGACATACCATCTCGATCCTCGTTGAAAACAAGTTCGGCGTGCTGACCCGTGTGGCCGGCATGTTCAGCGGCCGCGGCTTCAACATCGACACGCTGAATGTCGGGCCGACGCTCGACCCCTCGGCTTCCCGGATGACGATCGTGGTCCGCGGCGACGACAAGGTGCTCGAGCAGGTGACCAAGCAGCTCGAAAAACTGGTCGACGTGATCGACGTGCAGGATTTCCGCGACGAAGAATACGTGGACCGCGAGCTCGTTCTGCTCCGCGTGAACGCGAACTCCAAGAACCGCGCCGAGGTGATGCAGATCTGCACGATCTTCCGGGCGAAGATCATCGATGTGCAGCCGAACAAGCTCGCCATCGAAATTACCGGCACCGAAAGCAAGATCGCCAAATTCCTGACCCTCATGGAGACCTTTGGGGTCAGCGACCTCACCCGCACCGGGAAGGTCGCCCTGTCCCGCGTGAGCTGATTTTCCAACCAAAACCAAAAACCCAACATGCCAGCCAAGATCCATACCGACAAAGACGCCGACCTCAAAGTGTTCAAGGGCAAAACCCTTGCCGTGCTGGGGTTCGGATCCCAGGGCCACGCCCACGCGCTCAACCTCAAGGACAGCGGGGCCAAGGTCATCATCGGCCTCTACCCGAAATCCAAAAGCCGCGCGGTCGCGAAAAAATACGGGTTCGAGGTTTTTGACACGGCCGAGGCCGTCCGCCGCGCGGATGTCATTTTTGTGGCCATTCCGGACACCAAGCAGCCCGCCGTGTATCTGGAGGACATCGCGCCGAACCTCACGCCCGGCAAGACGCTCCTCTTCAGCCACGGGTTCAGCATCCATTTCAAGACGGTCGTTCCGCCGAAAAACGTGAACGTGATCATGGTGGCCCCGAAAGGGCCCGGCCACATCGTGCGGCGCCAGTTCACCGAAGGCAAAGGCGTGCCGGCCTTGGTCGCGGTTTACCAGAACCCCGGCAAAGACGCCAAGAAGCTCGCGCTGGCTTGGGCGAAAGGGATCGGCGGCACCCGCGGCGGGGTCATCGAGACATCCTTCAAGGAAGAGACCGAGACCGATCTCTTCGGCGAGCAGACCGTGCTCTGCGGCGGCTGCTCGGCGCTCGTGCAGGCGGGGTTCGAGACGCTCGTCGAGGCCGGATATTCTCCCGAGATGGCCTACTTTGAGTGCCTGCATGAGCTGAAGTTGATCGTGGACCTGATGAACGAGTCCGGAATTGCCGGCATGCGGTTCTCGATCAGCGAAACCGCCAAGTGGGGCGACGTGGTCGTCGGCCCGAAAATCATCGACGCCTCGGTGAAGACGCGCATGAAAGCCGCCCTCAAGGACATCCAGTCCGGCAAGTTCGCCAAGGAGTGGGTCGAAGAATTCCAAGGCGGCTACAAGCGCTACAACGCGCTCCTGAAAAAAGGCGAGCAACACCCGATCGAGAAAACCGGCGCCCGCCTCCGCTCGCTGATGCCCTGGATCAAAAAGAAAAACCTGAAAGGTGCCCAAGCCGCCTACTAAGCCCGGCGCGAACGGGGCTCCGGCTCCGTCCGCCACACCGTCCGTCCTGGGGTCGGACAAGCAGACGGTCGATGCGCTGCTCGGCCGTCCGGTGATGACGAGGGGCCTTCTGGGGATGA
This sequence comes from Terrimicrobiaceae bacterium, assembly GCA_041675465.1. GTDB lineage: Bacteria > Verrucomicrobiota > Verrucomicrobiia > Chthoniobacterales > Terrimicrobiaceae > QYQL01. Next base: position 1,829 of record JBAYTU010000094.1, read on the forward strand.
CCGCGCAGGGCGAGAAGGCGTATGCCTACCCGCAGGCCGGCGACGAAATCGTCGTCGGGTTTTTTGACGGGATCGCGCGCTATCTCGCGGCCATCCGCACAAAAGGCCCGAAGACCGGATATTCCCCGGCGGAAATGTCCTCGATCCTCGCCCTGAACGGCGCGCCCGATCTTTGGAAATCGGAGCAGCCGGAAGCGGGGGCCCCGAATGCCGGGAAACCTTCCAAGACGGCAAAAAAGACGGCGTCGGCCCAACTGCCCGCAACGTATTTTTCTCTCTCCGACAAGGACCGCCACATCCTCGGGTGGCAGCCCGGCAACAAGCCGTTCGCGTTTTTCCTCCTCCCGTCCCATCCCAACCAGCCGCACATCCTCCTCAACGAGTGGCAGGTGGAACGGGCGATCGGGTAGGGTTTTGTTTGGGCGGAGCGAGGGCAAACTGCCCCGCCGCCGGGAATGGGAACCCTCTCCGCCCCGGCTCTCCGTGCGTGGATCGCGGCACGAAAGTTGCTTTTCCGGTCTCCGGGCAGCGCCCCGAAGGGCGGGAAGCGGTTTTTCGAGCGATCGCCGGAGCCCATTTCCCAACACGGTTTCAAGAATCATGAAAAGAATCGGCATCCTGACCGCGGGCGGGGATACCCCGGCCTTGAACGCAACCATTCACGGCGCAGTCGTCCGCGCAAACCAGTTGAAGATCGAAATCATCGGTTTGATCAAAGGTTTCAACTGCCTCTTCAACCCCCGGATCCCCCACGTCCATCTCAACCCTTTGTTTCAGTCGATTCCCGAACTCGACCCCACGAAGGGCGGCACCCTGATCGGATCGTCGCGCGACTACGTGGATTCCAACAAGTCCGAGGAACTCGACCTGGTGGTGTCCCGGTTGAAAAAGCTCGGGATCGAAGGGCTCATCTGCATCGGCGGCGACGGCACGCTCAACGGCCTTCAGCCATTGGCGGAACGCCTGCCCGTGGTCCTGGCCCCCAAGACCGTGGACAACGACCTCGGCTTGAACTACCCGAGCGAACCCGACGAATTTGTCAGGGCAAATGAGGCTTCCGCGCCAGGCGGGTATCGCTACAAGCGGGTCGATTCGCACGCTGTTTTCAGCCTCGACCAGATCGTAAATTACGCGACCCCCGGTTACGCGACGGCCGTCTATGTCTCCGCCACCGGCGTGGACCGGATCCGGACGACCGCGGAGAGCCACCGGCGCATCGCGATCATCGAGGTGATGGGCCGCCACTCGGGCTACATTGCGCTGGGCACCGCCTATGGCAGGCCGGACATGATTCTCGTCCCGGAACATCCGGTGGATCTGGAGCATCTGGTCGAACGGGTCAAATACCTTTACGATCTCCAGAAGAACGCCGTCATCGTCTGCGGCGAAGGCATCGTGGACAGCCAGGGACGGGAGCTCGGCGCGGAAACAAAAACCACGGACCCCGCAGGCAACATGGTCCTGAGCGGTGCCGCCGACGCGCTCCGGGCCAGGCTGATCAAGATGATCGGCGACAAATATTTCCAGCTCTACCGCCGCGGCAACTCGGCCTCGGAAGCGGTCTTCACCAGAAAAGTGGGCCACACCCAGCGTGGCGGACGGCCCATTCTGTTCGACAGGTTTTATGCGGCACAACTCGGCGCGGAAACCGTGAACCTGCTGGCGGAGGGCCGCAACAACGCCGTCTCGGTCCTGCAATACACGAAGAGCAACGGCTTTCAGGTGGAGGGTTACGATGCGAACCGTTTCCGTGACCGATGGGGTTTGATCCATGCCCGGAAAATGCACCCCGCCCTCTATGATCCCATCCTGATGAAGCCCTCGGAAACCGGGATCAACTACCTGACGCCGATATTCACGGATGCCATTGGAAACGATGATGCCGAGGCGATGCGCCAAACCCTGTTTTCGCCGGGCAACCTGACCCAGCCCTACCACTCGATCAATACGGACATCCAGAAACGCATCCGCTATTTTGCCCCGCGGGAGGGCTGATTTTATTTCGCTTGGAGCCAGGGGGCGTCGGTCTCGGAGGCTTTCAGGGAATTCATGACGATGTAAAGCAGGGCTTCGAGCATCTCGGGGGTGGTGCGGTAGATGTCGGTGGTGCCGACAGGCGGTTGCCAGGTGGAAGCGGGCAACGAAGTGGTGTAGGCGAGGTCGCGGATGTCCACGACCGCCGTGAAATCTTTCCGCGTCACCTCCAAACGGCGCGGCACGTAACCGGGAGCCACCCAAATCCTGCCCTGGAAATCCTCCGCTTTTGTCGCCTTGGCCAGCTCGGGCATCAGGCCCGCAGTGAGCACCCGGCAATTTTCCCCGTTCAAAGATTCCATCTCGGCGACATCGGCGCGCTTCATCGAGAAGAGGGCGGGAAGAAAGACCGCCTGCTGCGCGGAGATGGGAAGGAAAATCGGGGTCGCGAGTTTTTGTTGGGACTTTTTCGGTTTCACTTTGAACTGGGCGACGAGGAATTCGACTTTGCTGCCCGGGGTGGCCCAGACTTCATCCCCGTTTCTGCAGATGGTGAATTGTTCGCCGAGCACCGGCGCTTCGAGCCTCACCTTGTCGGGAAACTGGACGGCGGCCCCGAGCGAGGCCCCCTTCATGCTCGCCGGGAGACGGCCCGAAACCCCGCTCATCTCGAGCGTCAACGTGGCCGCGCGGTTGGGGCTCTTCGTGTCCGCGAGCAGCACTCCCCAAAGCGGCTGGAAAATCTTCCCGACCACGTCGTAGGGATTGTCGCGCGGAGGCCCCTGTTGGGCGTGGAGGGGGACGGCGGCAGCCAGAAAAAGGCAGAGGATCGCGCGGTGCATGAGCCCCCCTCATTAGCCCCGATTACCCGCTGTGGCAAAAAGTTTTGCATTTTTCGGCCATCCGGTGTCGGGTAGGCTGCATCGAATGAATACCGGAACCGGACGGGAACCGATTGGACGGGCATGATCGCCACAGGGCTTGTCTACGCATTTCTGGAGAGCACCTTCGAGGGGAAGCTGGTTCTTCTCACGCTGTTCCTCGCTTCGATTTTCAGTTGGTCGGTCATGGTGACGAAGATGCGCTACCTGCATTTTGCCAGGCGCCAGAGCGCGCGGTTTTCGGCGCTCTTCCACCAGGACAGGACCCCGCTCAGGATCTACGAGCAGGGCGTCCGTTTCGACGGCTCGCCGCTCTACGCGATTTATGCGGCGGGCACGGCCGAACTGTGTTTTCAGATGCTCGGCTCGACCGAGGTGGACGAGACGTTCCGCGCGCGCCTCGGGTCCGCCGACAAAATCAGCCCCGCCCAGATGCGGGCGGTCCAGGCGGCGATGGAGCGCGCCGTCGGCGAATCGGCCCTCAAGCTCGAATCCCAGATGATCGTCCTCTCGACGGCTGTCAGCGGGGGCCCGTTCCTCGGCCTTCTCGGGACCGTCTGGGGAGTCATGGACGCTTTTTCTGGGATTGCCAGCGCGGGCACCGCCAACCTTGCCGCCATGGCTCCCGGCGTCTCCGGCGCGCTGATCACGACAGTGACCGGGTTGCTCGTGGCGATCCCCGCGATGTTCGGGTACAATTTTCTGGTCACCAGCGTGCGGTCGATGATCGTTCAGGCCGACAACTACGCCGCCGAGCTGTCCTCGGAAATCGAGCACCGCTACGTCGCGCACGGCGCGCGCGAGGCGCGCCGGTCATCACTCGCCTGACCCATGCGACGGTATTCCTCACGGCAGAGCCTGCAAACGCTCAGCGAGATCAACGTGACGCCGCTGCTCGATTTGGCGTTCGTGCTCCTGATCATTTTCATGATCACGACACCCCTCATCGAAAACAGCATCGATCTTGTCGTGCCGTCGAGCTCCACCGCAAAAACCAGCGTCAACCCCTCCGAAGTGTTCACGGTTTCGATGGACAAAAACGATGTCATGAAGCTGAATAACGAGGCTGTCACCGCTGCGGACCTGGAATCCCGGCTCGCTGCGCTTCACGCGGAAAATCCCGGGACGGCTGTCGTGGTTCGCCCGGACCGCGACCTGGCTGTGCAAAAATTCGTGTCCGTGATGGACATCCTCCAGCGCGTCGGCATCACGAGGGTCGGCGTCATGACCCATCCGGAACAGCCGACCCCAACCGGCCCCTGACATGGCAGATCCAAGGTTCCGGCGGAATCTTATCCTCGTTGCCCTGATCCACGTGGCGGCGCTGGCGGCATTCTTTTATTTTGCGAGGCGGGAGATCAAAAAACCTGCCGGAGAGGTCGTCTGGATGGATCCCGGAGCATTCTCCGCGCCCGCCGATTCCGGGGGAGTGCCCGAGGTTGCGCCAGCCGCAGAAGCCACCCCGGAGATGACGCCTGAGCCCACCCCGAATCCCACGCCCGAACCAACACCCGAACCAACACCCGAACCAACCCCGTTGCCGACGCCCGAAGCCACCCCGCCCGAACCCGAGATCCCGATTTCAACGCCCAGCCCGACGCCAACACCTTCCCCAACACCCTCCGCGACGCCAAAGCCCACGCCTTCGTCCACGCCCAAACCGACACCCAAACCGACACCCAAACCGACCCCGAAGCCCTCTCCCAAACCAAGTCCCAAGGAGACGCCCAAGCCGGGCCCGAAGCCTTCGGCCAAACCCTCCGCTTCGCCCTCGGCATCCGCTTCTCCAAAATCCTCTCCGAAGGCCTCGCCGGGCGGCTCCCCCAATGCCTCCGCTTCCCCGGGCGCTTCTCCGGGATCCGGCGCATCGAAGACCGGATCCACGGGCGAAGGATCGGGCGGGGCCTCACAGGGGACTGGAAAATCCTCGAAGCCGGGTGTCGGCGGCGACTCGTCCCAGTTCGCCTGGTATCACGAGCTCATCCACGACCGGTTCTACAGCCAGTGGGACCAGCCGACATCGATCTTCGACCAGTCGAAATCGTTCGTCTGCACGGTCAAGATCCGGATTGAAAAGGACGGGAAGATTTCCAGCGCAGAGATCGTCAAGTCGAGCGGCAACCCGCTCATGGACGAGTCGGTTCTCACCGCCGCGAAGCGCGTCCCGCAAATCGACCCGCCGCCCTCCGCCCTGGCGTCCGGAGGCTCCTACACCGTGAACATCAACTTCGAACTGGAATGAACCCGGATCCGGCGATCCCTCACACGGGACGCGGAGGGTGCGGAGAAACGACCATGCCGGGTTGAGACCGCGACCCGACGCGCGCGCAACCTCGCCCGCTTCGAGTCGATCCATCCGCCGACACCCCCGGGCTCCTCTCGGAGGGGAGATTTTCTCAGGCCGTCGCGGCTTGGTCGCGGTCCTTCATCGCCGCCTTTCGGCTGAGTTTGACGCGGCCTTTGTCGTCCACGCCGATGCACTTCACCCAGACCGAGTCGCCATTTTTCACGACGTCCTCGACCTTGTTGACGCGGAAGTCCGCAAGCTCGGAAATGTGGACGAGCCCGTCCTTTCCGGGAAGCACTTCGACGAATGCGCCGAATTCCTTGATCGAAACAACCGTGCCTTGGTAGACCTCGCCGACGGTGATTTCCTTCGTCATGCCGAGGATGATTTCCTTGGCGCGCTGGAGGCTGTCGCCGTTGCTCGAGTAGATGTGGACCGAACCGTCGTCCTCGATATTGATCTCGGCTCCGGTCTCGGCAACGATCCCCTTGATCGTCTTGCCGCCGGGCCCGATGATCAGGCCGATTTTTTCCGGGTTGATGCGGATCGTTTCGATGCGCGGGGCATACGGGCTCATCTCGGTGCGCGGCGTGGCGAGGATCCCCTGCATGACTCCGAGGATCTTCGCGCGGGCGGCGGCGGCTTCGGCGACCGCTTCCTTCATGATCTCGTGCGAGACTCCCGGAAGTTTGAGGTCGAGCTGGAAACCGGTGACGCCGAGTTCGGTGCCGCAAAGTTTGAAGTCCATGTCGCCGAAGTGGTCCTCGCTGCCGATGATGTCGGTGAGCGTGGTGTAGCGCTTGAGCGCTTCCCCCTCATACTCGGTGACGAGACCGACCGAAATGCCGGCGACCGGGCGCTTGAGCGGGACCCCCGCATCCATGAGCGAAAGAACTCCCGCGCAGACCGAGGCCATCGAGGTGGAGCCGTTCGACTCCATCACTTCGCTCGTGATGCGGATCGCATACGGGAAGTCCTTCTCGCTGGGAATCACCGGCTCGATGGAGCGTTCGGCAAGGGCTCCGTGCCCGATTTCGCGCCGGTTCTGGCCGCCGAAGCGTCCGGTCTCGCCCACGCTGAACGGCGGGAAGTTGTAGTGCAGGATGAAGCGCTTGGTGTCTTCGCCGCCTCCGTAGGCATCAATGCTCTGGGCCTCGTCGGCGGGAGCCAGCGTCGCGATGCCCAAGGCCTGGGTTTCACCGCGGGCAAAAAGTGCCGAGCCGTGCGAGCGGGGGAGCAGGCCGACCTCGCCGGAAAGCGGGCGGATGTCGTGCAGCCCGCGCCCGTCGCAGCGCTGCTTTTTGTCCAGGATGCTGATCCGGAACGCCTTCTTCTGCAGGTAATCGAACGCCTGCGAAATCTCGAATTTCGAGGCGGCGGGGAATTTTTCCAGCACTGCGGCCTCCACTTCCTTGCGCAGGGCGTCCACCGCCTTGCTGCGGGCGACTTTGCCCGCCGTGTAGATGGCGGATTCGATGCGGTCGCCGGCGACAAGGTAGGCGATCTCGAGGATCGAATCGTCCACTTGGAAAAGTGGGACCGTCCGCTTGGCCTTGCCCACCTTCGCGGCGAGCTCGCGCTGGGCGGCAACGATCAGTTTCACGCTCTCGCGGGCGAAATCCAAGGCGGCGTTGAACTGGTCCTCGGGGATCTCGTCCGACGCGCCTTCGATCATGATGACCTTTTCGCCGTCACCGACATAGATGAGATCGAGATCGCTGTTGGCTCGCTCGTCGTGCGTGGGGTTCGCGACGAACGCGCCGTTGATGCGTCCGACGCGCACGGCACCGATGGGCCCCGCAAACGGGATGTCGGACACGGCCAGGGCGGCCGACGCCCCGTTGATGGAGAGGATGTCGGGATCGTTCTGGCCGTCCGCGCTGAGCAGAAGCGTGATGATCTGGGTGTCGTAAAGATACCCCTTCGGGAACAAGGGTCTCAGCGGGCGGTCGGTCATCCGGCAGACGAGAATTTCTTTCTCGGAAGGACGGCCCTCGCGCTTGAAATACCCGCCCGGGAATTTTCCGACAGCGGCGGCCTTTTCCTTGTATTCGACGGTGAGCGGGAAAAAATCCTGCCCTTCCTTGATGGTGGTGGCCGAAACGGCCGTCACGAGAACGATTGTGTCGCCGGAGCGGACGGTGACGGCCCCGTCGGCGAGTTTGGCGAGTTTGCCGGATTCGATGGTGAGTTGGGTGTGCCCGATTTGGGCATGAACGGTATGGGACATGGTATGGTTTCCTGGTTTCGCCGACGGATCCCGCCGACAAGGGAAGAAAAAAATCCCGGAGCGTTGGCCGGGATTTTTTCCGGTGGATTTTGCGCTACTTGCGCAATTGGAGTTTCTCGATGACGGCCTGGTAGCGGTCGGCAGCCGTCCGCTTCAGGTAGTCGAGGAGACGCCGCCGTGTGGCGACGAGTTTGAGAAGCCCGCGCCGGGACGAGTGGTCCTTCGCGTTGGCTTTGAGATGCTCGGTGAGCTCGTTGATCCGCTTGGTGAGCAGGGCGACCTGAACGTCCGCGCTGCCGGTGTCTTTTTCGTGGAGTCGGAGAATGTCGACCTCTTCTTGTGCTGCCTTTGCCATTTTGTCTGTTTTTTGTGTAAGGGTGGCAGAATCCCATTCCCGGCCTCGGATGGCAAGGTTGAAATTCCCGGCTGTCGGATTTACGGATTTATCCCCTTCGGGGAGGAGCGGTTTTTTTCGCCGCGTAAAGCGAAACGACGCCAAAACACATTTTCTGCGGGGGTCCGCAGCGGAACCCGCAGGCCTCGATCAGCGCGGCCATGCCGGAGCCGCGCGGGAAGGCTTCGATCGATTCGCCGAGGTATTCGTAAGCCTCGGCCCGCCCGGTCGCCCACCCCGCGATCCGCGGCAGCAGGTGGTGGAGATATATCCGGTAGATTTCGCGCAGGGGCCCGCAGGTCGGCAACGAGAAATCGAGCACGACCAGCAGCCCGCCCGGACGGAGCACCCGGCACATCTCCGCGAGCGCGGTCTCCCACGAAGCCATGTTCCTGAGCCCGAACGCCACGGTCACGGCATCGAATGTTCCCGGTCGAAACGGCAGGGCCAGCGCGTCGGCCCGGGCCAGGCAAGGCACGTTTTTTCTCCCCGCCTCCACGAGCATGGACAGGCAGAAATCCGCCGCGATCACCTGCGCGGACGGGCAGGCTTTTTGCAGCGCGATGGCGAGGTCCCCGCTTCCGGTCGCAAGGTCCAGAACGCGGGAGGGGCGGGTGGCTGCGACCACCCGCGACACACGCGAACGCCAGAAAAAATCCAGCCCCCCGCTCAGGAGGTGGTTCGCCAGATCATACCTCCCCGCAATCGATGAAAATGTTTTCTGAACGAACTCCGGATCTTGTTGTGGCAGCGGGTGAGGCACGGCTATTCCGGAAAAAACTGGTGCTCACGAGAGGATTCGAACCTCCAAGGGTTACCCCATACGGTCCTGAGCCGTACGCGTCTGCCAGTTCCGCCACGTGAGCGACGCAAACAATCAGTATCCCTCCAAGATCCGCCCAAGTAAACCCGAAAAAAATTGATTCCCGGCGGATTTTCGAGCGAACTCGTCTCCATGAGAGATTCCGGGGACGATGAGGCGGGGGAGGTGGATTTTCTCCCGGAGGATTTTCCGTCCGCGCCGGGCATTGCCCTCGTCCTGCTTTTTGGGGCGGTGGTCGTGGGGATTCTGACCGGGCTGGTGGGCACCGCATTTCTTCTGGTGTTGCGGGAGGGAGACGCCCTCCGCCTGGTTTTAACCCGCTCCCTCCACGAGTGGCCCCCCTTTTTCAGCTGGCTCGCCCTCTCGGTCCTCGCCGCCGCCGCCGTCTCTCTCGCGGCATGGATGGTCGAAAAATTTGCCCCCGCAGCCCGCGGCAGCGGGGTTCCGTATGTCGAAAAAATTCTCCGCGGCAACGGGCGACCGCGCCACGAGTGGGTCATTCCTGTCAAATTCCTCGGCGGCTGGCTCGCGTTGTCGGCGGGCCTTGTTCTCGGACGCGAGGGCCCGTTGGTCCAGATGGGCGCAGTGATCGGGGAAAAAGTCGGACGCCGCTTCCCCGGGTTGAGGGGGGCCTGGAAATCCCTCATGGCGGCGGGCGCGGGAGCCGGCCTCGCCACAGCCTTCAACGCCCCCGTCGGAGGGACGATATTTATCCTGGAGGAAGTCTTCCGCAAGGTCACGCCGCTGACATTCATCCTCACGGCAACAGCTGCATCGGTCTCCGTCTATCTCCAACGGGCGGCCTTTCACATCCCCCAAGACTACGCGGTTCCGGTCATCCCCGAGGCACCGGCTCAGGCGGTCTGGTTGTTTTTTCTTTTTGGGATGGCAGTCGGGGTCTCCGGCGTCCTCTACAACCGGCTCCTCCTCGCCTTTCTGGCCGCCGCTGCGGGGCTGGGAAAAATCCCCGTTCCCCTGCGCGCGGCGATCATCGGGTTTCTGATGGGCTCCTTCGCGTGGTTTGCCCCGAAGTGGATCGGCGGCGGCGACGGGATCACGCAGTCGATCTTGGCCAGCAGGTCGGAAGTCTGGCTTCTTCTCGGCATCGCGAGCCTCCGCTTTTTTCTGGGTCCGCTCTCGTATTCTGCGGGAACACCCGGGGGGCTCTTCGCGCCGGTCATCGCGCTGGGGGCGATCGTCGGGGAGGCATCGGGCGCGCTGAGCCACGCCCTCCTGCCAGCGCTTGTCCCCTCGCCTCTCGCTTTCGCCGTCGCGGGAATGGCCGCGTTTTTCACCGCCACCATCCGGGCCCCGCTCACCGGCATCGTCATCTGCCTGGAAATGACCGGCTGTTACTCCCTCTTCTTCCCGATGCTCGCCACGTGCCTCGGGGCCTACCTGGTCCCCGCGCTTCTCAAAGACCCGCCGATTTACGACGCGCTCGCCGGGATGAAATAGTTTCTGCGGCGAAAAAAACCGCCCGGAGCTCTCTGCGGCTCAGTTCGCGCGCGTTTGGCGCTCCTGAATATCCTGCCCGAGATCCTTGCTGATCTCCTCGCGGACCTGCTTCTGCTCGCTCCATTTTTTCTTCAGGAACCAGTATTGGGGAACGGGCCGTCCGGGAAGAAATTCCTGCTGCGACTCGTTTCTCAAGCCCTTCAGGAAACCGGTCAAAGCCTTGTGAAAGTCCGCGTCGGAAATCTTGCGGTTGATCCCGCTCTGAAAATTTCGGATCTGGCGCTGCAACCGATGGTTTCTGCTGCCCAGTTCCATGGCGGACGGGTCTTTCTTGTCCACGTATTCCCAGAATGCGGCGTAATCATCCGTGAATTCCTCGATGCCCTGGACAATCGCCGCCTCCCGCTGAAAAACCGGCCAGTTCAAATCCTGCCATTGGGTGATGGTATCGAGCCGGTATCCAAAACGTCTCACCTCTTTGATGCCGGAGTCTTTTGTCAGTTTGTCGCCCTTTTCCGTGCGGATGTAGCTCGCGATGCCGATGACCTTGCCCGACTTGATGTGGATGATCGGGCTCCCGCTGTTGCCTGGAACAAACGGGGCGTCCACCTCGATCTCGTTCGGCCCGATCCCGGTGACTTTTCCGCGGAGTTCCGTCACCACGGAGGCCCCGAGGCTGTTCCCGTAAATCACGACCTCGTCGCCAATCGAGACCTGCTTGCCAACATCTGTCGCGATGTCGAGGCTCAGCGGAACATTCTCCGCCTCGAACGCGACGAGATCATGGTCCACGGCGAGGCGCCCCTTGCCGGGCGTCAAGGTCTGGCCGGAGAGTGCTTTGGTTTGAAGGCTGGAGGCTCCGGCGATCACGTGGGCGTTGGTGATGAGATAATTGGCGTCATTCATCCGCGCGATGAACCCGCTCCCGGCCCCCTCTTTCGAAGAAACGATCAGCAGGGCTTCTTGCAGCCCCTGCGACGAGGGGACCGCCGCGGCCGACTTGTCCTGGATCGCGGGGGATTCGGACGGGGCCGATGTCTCCTCCGCGTCGGTTTTCCAAAATGCAACGCACAAGCCCAAGGCCAGCAACAGCTCCCTCCCCCGAACTCCGGCCACATCTCGCATGAGGCTTTTTAATGTCCCGCGCGGAACATTGTCAAGGCGGGCGCACCCCAAATCCGCGTAACGTCACGGCCAATTCATGAAGCGGAGGAAAAGGAGGGGTGAGAGGCAAAGAGGGCACGGAAGGGGTAGCGGTGGTGGTTTGCGTTCATGGCCGAGAAGAAGTCGGAGGTGGTTTTGTGGTGAGGGC
>JBAYTU010000095.1:0-13164 GCA_041675465.1 Terrimicrobiaceae bacterium
AGGTTCGACGACCTGTCGATAACGCGAGGGAGGGCGAAGCTCCGTCCTGGGAGGGCGAAGCTCCGTCTGAGCCGTAATAAATGGGCTCACACGGAGGTTCGCCCTCCCATCGTTGACGTTACCCGCGGATTTGGGTGCCTTGGTCTTTGGTTGGCAAATCCGGTTCACTGCGGTAGAGGTGACGCCAAGCCGATGAGTCCGACAGACATTCACTTTCAGGGCCTCCCCCTCGTTTTTACGGCACCCGGATCGCCGGTCCACGATCTCGTGGCGGCTGCCGGGGATGAAGCCAGCGACGAAATGTCCCGGTCCATTTGGGGGGATTTCCGCAGGGATCTTTTGCGGCGGCTGGAATCGCTCGGGGAGACTCTGGACCGGAAAGATCTCACCGATGAGCTGCACGCCCTTCGTGGGAGCAGCTCCCAGTTCGGGCTCTTTCTTCTCGAGGTCTTTCTGTTTGCCTGGGAAAAGAAGGAGCCCGATCCCGTCGGGGCCGCAAGCAGATACCTGCCCGGGTCCCTGGCGATTGCGGGCCTGTCGCTGGCCGCGATCGAGAACGATTTCCCCCATCTGAAGTCTTCCGGCGGATGAAACAGGAGCCCGCACCCCGAGGGTGAAAGTATGGATTATCTCACATTTGTTTGGGCGTTCCTGCTTTCCCTTTCGGCCGTTGTTTGCCTGATCCCCAACCGGCGGACCACGAGAAGAGGCTGGACCGCCCTCGGTGGCGCGCTCCTCTGTGCGGCGCTTCTGCGGAGCTGGCAGTTCCTCTGGTGCGGGGAAACGGTGCCCCCGCATTGGAACTGGGTGCCGGCATTTCTTCTGACAGGTGCCTCTTTTTTCGCCATCGAGGCGGCAAGGGGTTTTTCGGAGAAGCGGGTTTCGCCCGCGTGGCTTGCCGTGCCCGCAGGGATCGTCGTGGCCTGCTGGGCGGTCGGCGGCCCGTCATTCTTTGTCGGGTGCGCGCAGTGGGCGCTTTGGGCACCTTCCCTGTCCCTTGCGGCCTGGTCGGTCATTTTGCTGTCGCGGACCGAGTCCGGCGAAGCGCGTTCCGCCTGCCGCCTGCTGGCCGCCGGTCTCGCCATCCTCTCGTTATTGAAGCCCATGCCCTCGGTGTATTCCCCGACCAGCCATGCCCGGGAAGAAACCATCCGTGTGCTGATGGCGAGTTCCCAGTTGCTGCCCGCGATCGTCACCACGATCGCCTGTTCGTTCCTCATCACCGGATCCTGGATCACCTACCGGATGAGCCGCATGTCCGCGATCCCGGCCATGCACGGGCAAACGGGTTTGCGCCGCGGCTGGATCTTCGGGAGCCTGGTGAGCGTGGTCCTCTTCGCCGGGTGGCCGGTCACCGACCGGATCAGCGAGCGCACGGACCGGGAGTGGCGGGGTCAACTTGCCCAGGAAACCACGCTGGCGGCCGCCACGATCTCGCCGTCCTGGATTTCCGGGCTCACCGGGTCCCCGGAGGATACGGCGACGGCCTCCTACGCCGCCATCAAGGACCGGCTGGGGGTCGTGGCCCGGGCGGGACGGGGGTATCGCATCGCCAGCCTGACCGGGATGCAGGGTGGAGAGGTCATATTCCTCGCGGACTCGGAAGCCGTCGGCTCACCCGACGAATCGATGGCTGGCGACATCTACATCGATGCGTTCAAGGGGCTCGTCCGGGGGTTTTTCTCCCCGCGCGCTTTCGTTGTCGGGCCGGAGACGGACCGCTGGGGGACCTGGGTCGGCGGCTTCGCCCCGGTTCCCGGGACCACCTGGCAGGGGCTCCCGGTTTTCCTCGGGTTGGAGCTCGATGCGCGGACATGGCAGGCGGAACTTTCCCGCCTGCGCCAGGGCAGGATGCTGGCGATCTCGGTTTTCGCGCTTTTTGTCGTGGGTTCCTTCGCGATCAACTACGTTGCCTTGGAGGCCAAGGCGCTACAGGAGGCCTCGGACGAGGAGTCCAAACGGCTGGCGCTCGTGGCGGAAAACACGACGAACGCGGTCATCATCACCTCGGACCAAGGGGTGATCGAATGGGTGAACGCGGGGTTCACGAGGCTCACCGGCTTCACCCTGAAGGAGGTGGTGGGCCGACGGCCCGGGACATTTCTCCAGGGAGAAAAAACCGACCGGGCCATCGTCGGAAGGATGAGGGAGTCCGTGGCGGCGGGAAAGGGGTTCAGCGAAACCATCGTCAATTATTCCAAGGCCGGGCAAACGTATTGGGTCTCCATTGAATGCCAGCCGCTGCACGACGATGCCGGTGAACTCACCGGCTTCATGGCCATCGAGGCCGACGTCTCCAGAAGGATCGAGGCCGAAACGGCCCTGGAAGAACAGAGGCAGCGCCTGCAGAAGATCAATGGATGCCTTCTCGGGCTGGGCGACAGCTACGAGAAGAACCTCATGGAATTGACGGCACTCGCCGCAGCCGTCTTCCACGCCGACCGGGCGCTCTATCACAGGCTGGAGAACGGCGCGCTGGAAGTGAGGGGGATCTACGGGGCACTGGAGAAATCCGCCGAGACCCGGCAAACGCCCGGAACCCCGGGCGGCCTCGGCTCCGAGGTCATCGGCGGGAAAGACCACTTCCTCTTCGTGGAGGATCTGGCGGCGGATGGGCGGGGGGCATCGGACCCGCTGACGGCGGGGTTTTCCACGTTTCTTGGCACGGGTGTCGACGTGGGGGCGACAACGGTCGGCTCGCTCGGCATCCTGTTCCGCGAGCCTTTCCGCCTCACCCCGGACCTCGAGGATTGCCTCTCGATCATCGCCCAGGCGGTTGGCCGCGAGGAGCTCCTGCAGCAGAACCGCCAAAAGCTGGATGCCCTGGCCTCGCGGGAGGCGACGGAACGCAGCCGGTTTTCCACGCTCCTCCTCAACATGGACGATGCCGTCCTCGTGGAGGATTCGAACAGGATCGTCACGTTCGCCAACCAGTCGCTGGAAAAAATGTTCGGGGTTTCCGCCTCGGAAATCCAGGGGCTTCCCTGCCCCCGGCTGGCCGGGGACACAGCGCTTCGCTTCGTGGATCCCGGGAGCTTCCTGGGTTCCATCGACGACGCCATCGCCACGGGCAAATCCTGCACGGGCATGGTTTTCGAGACCAGAGACGGGCGCCACCTCTCCAGGGACTTCATCCCGATCCGGGACAGGGGGATCCTTTACGGGTATCTGTGGCACTACCGCGACATCACGCGGCAGAAGCGGAACCAGATCCTGTTGGAGTCGGTGGCGGCCGTGGGGCAATCGGTGCTCCGGACCCCCTTGAGCTCCCCCGATGCCTGGGCTGGCCTCGCTGCGGCCCTCGGCACCAGGATTGCCGTGGACCGGGTCGAAATCCACCGTTTCCTCGGAGGCTCCCCGGTTTCGGCCAAGAGTTTCGACCTCATGTCCCAGTGGTTCCGGCCGGGGATCGATCCCCTGCGAAACGCGGGATCCCTTTGGGTGCCTGCCGCGAAATGCGGACTTCTCCAGGCCTGGCTGGACGAGCTCTCGCGCGGGCGATGCGTCATCGGGACCGGCGGGGGAACCGGGTCGCCCGCAACCCTCGAACCGGGCTGCAAAACCATGCTCCTCCTCCCCCTGCTGGTGGAAAACGAACTCTGGGGGGCCATGTCGCTGCAGCACTGCCTTCTCCCCCATGCCTGGCACGAGGAGGAGATCGCGCTGCTGGCGACCGCTGCGAGCCTGATCAGTTCCCGCATGGACCTTCAAAGGTCCGAGGAAGCCCTCATCGCGGCCAAGGAAACCGCGGATGCGGCGAACAGGGCGAAGAGCACGTTCCTGGCCACGATGAGCCACGAAATCCGCACCCCCCTCAACGCCGTGATCGGGATGTCCTCCCTGCTGTTGGAGACGGATCTGGAACCGCAACAGCGCGATTACGCCTCCACGGTCACCACCTCCGCCGAAACCCTTCTGGACCTCATCAACGACGTTCTGGATTACTCGAAGATCGAGGCCGGACGCATCGAAATCGAGCACGCCCCCTTCGATCTGAACGGGGTGATCGTCGAGTCGCTGGAAATCCTCGCCCGCGTCGCGGCGGAGAAAAAACTGAAAATCACCTGTTCGGTGGAGCCCTCGCTCCCGCGGGTCGTCGTTGGCGACCGCACGCGGCTGAAGCAGGTGATGCTCAACCTGATTTCCAACGCCGTGAAATTCACCGAAGTCGGCGAGGTTTCGGTCCGCGTGGAAGCGGGCCGGGAACAGCGGGATGCCGTGCGGTTTCTCGTGAAGGATCCGGGCATCGGAATGTCGCAGGAAGTCCAGAAGAGGCTGTTCCAACCGTTCATGCAGGCGGATTCCTCCGTCACGAGGCGGTTCGGCGGAACGGGCCTCGGCCTGGCGATCAGCAAACGTCTGATCGAACTCATGAAGGGGGCGATCCAAGTCAGCAGCTCTCCGGGCAAAGGGACAACATTTCACTTCACGATCCCGCTCCCGGCGGGGGAATCTGAATCTTTAACGGGGGTCCCGGAGCAAAAAGATGTCCGCGCGCCCGCCGTCGGCAGGCTCAGGGTCCTCGTGGCGGAGGACAACCCCACGAACCAGAAAGTCATCAACCTGATGCTGGTGCGCCTCGGGATCACCCCCTCCATCGTCGCGAACGGGCTTCTGGCTGTCGAGGCCGCGAAGCGGGAACCGTTCGACCTCGTGCTCATGGATGTGCAGATGGCCGTCATGGACGGGTTGGCCGCGGCCAGGGCGTTGAGGGCGCACTTCGGCGACAGCCGCCGCCCGGAAATCGTCGCCCTCACGGCCAATGCGTTCGAGGAGGACCGCGAAGCCTGCCTGTCTGCGGGAATGGACGGCTACCTCGTCAAGCCGATCACTTTGGAGAGGCTCAAAGCGGTCGTCGACAAGGCTCGGCACTCGCTCGATGCCGCAGCCTGAAACGCACCCGCCGTGTTCTCCTTCGGGCAACCCGGAGGGGCGCGAGTCGAAGCGTGGGCGCTACCGCGGCACGATGCCGACGTAGTTTCTTACGTGGCCGAGTTCCGGGAGGGAGACCGGCACGGGCTGGGTCGCCGCCCAGAGCCCGCTCGATGACCCCCCGTCGAGGTTCAATGCCGTCGCGGGCCTCCAATTTTCGAGGAGGCCGGGGACGCGGAGGATGCGCGCCGCATCGGCAAGCGTCACGGAAGTCAGGTAAATCATGGCCCATTGGCCGCGGTTGTCTGTCGCGATGATCGTGCGACGGGCGGAGCGGTCCGCGTTCAGGCCCGCCGTGGGATGGCCCTCCTCGACAAGCATGGGGCCGCACTGGACCGCCTGCCGGAGATCGGGAGAGGCGGCGAATTTTGAGGATCGGACGATTTCCAACCGCGTCCCGCGCACGGCGAGAACACCCGCCAAGAGCTTCGCTTTCGCGAACGGCTGGATCTCTCTTCCGTCCGCGACCATGAGCCCGACCGGACGGAAATCCTCCTGGAAATAACTGCCGTTCACGCCCGCGACGCAGCCCGCCTCCGCCAGGGCCGGACCCAGTTTCGTGCGTCCGGGGGATTTGCTGTCCAGCACCCGCAGCGAGTAGGATTTGCACGGGAAAACGATGGCGGTGAGTTGGGCGCTGACACCGTTGTCGGCGAGATCGGCCTTCCGCACGGCGGCCCCCCCCGGGATCTGTCCCAGGTCCGAAGCCCCGGTGATGGCCCAGTCCGCGGAGGAGCTGGCGATCTGTGACAGGAGGAGAAGAGCCGGAAGCCATTTCATGCCGACAGTCTTTCCGATCCCCCAGTTCTTTCAAGCGCGGAAAATTCCCGGCTCCGCCTGTTCTCCCTGCTTGCAACTTTCTGGCAGGGATGCGCCCCATCTCTCGTGCGCCGGGAAAATATTCGAAGCTATTTCGGCGGGCATGGCGTATGGTCCGCGAGCCCCCGGATTCCAGAAAAAGAATTTACATTGAAAGCATACCTGCAAATCTGAACCGTTTAAGGAACCAGCCTGCTGTGGCACGAGACCTCTACCAAAAATGCCGGGACTACCGGGATAGCGCGGATGCGCGGGCACAGGGATTTTACCCTTACTTCCGCTGCATAGAAGAACCTCACGGGAACTATGTTGTCTGCGAGGGCCAGCCGAAGATCATGATCGGCTCGAACAATTACCTGGGTTTGGCCCAAGACCCCCGGGTGATCGAGGCGGCCTGCGAGGCGACCCGCCGCTACGGGGCCGGCTGCACGGGCTCCCGCCTGCTGAACGGGACGATCAAACTCCATGTCGAGCTCGAGGAGGCGCTGGCCGCCTTCCTGCAACGGGAGTCGGTCGTCCTGTTTTCCACGGGTTTCTTCGCCAACCAGGGGGCGCTGGCTTCGCTGGCCGAGGAAGGGGACGCGATCCTCTGCGACCGGGAAAACCACGCGAGCATCATCGACGGCTGCCAGTTTGCCGCGGCAAAACTGGTTCCCTACCGGCACAATTCGGCGACCTCGCTGCGCAACCGCCTCAAGCGGCTGCCGGACGATGCCGGGCGCCTGGTCGTGATGGATGGGGTTTTCAGCATGTCGGGAGACATCGCCGACCTGCCTCCGCTCGTTCAAGCCGCGAAGGAATACGACGCGCTTTTTTACGTGGACGAGGCGCATTCGCTCGGGGTCCTCGGGCCGCAGGGGCGGGGAACCGTGCACCACTTCGGCCTGAACGACGAGGTGGATATCGTGATGGGCACGTTCTCGAAATCCCTCGGGTCGATGGGGGGATTTATTGCGGGCGACGCCCAGATGATCGAGTTTCTGAAGCACCGGGCCCGCTGCTTCATCTTCACCGCGTCTCTCGCGCCCGCAGTCGCGGGGGCGGTGCTGAAGGCGCTCGAAATCATGCAGGCCGAGCCCGCGCGCATCGAGCATCTCTGGCGCAACACCCGCAAGATGCACGAGGGCTTCAAGGGCATCGGGTTCAAGATCGGCACCACGCAGACCCCGATCGTCCCCATCCTCATCGGCAGCGAGGCCAAGGCGTTTGTCTTCACCCAGCGGCTCTACGAGGAGGGGATTTTTGCCACCCCCGCCATCTACCCGGCCGTCCGCTACGGCGA
This sequence comes from Terrimicrobiaceae bacterium, assembly GCA_041675465.1. Classification (GTDB taxonomy): domain Bacteria; phylum Verrucomicrobiota; class Verrucomicrobiia; order Chthoniobacterales; family Terrimicrobiaceae; genus QYQL01. The sequence continues at coordinate 7,034 of JBAYTU010000095.1, forward strand.
GGCGATCGTCCGCACGAGCTTCATGGCCACCCACACGGACTCCGATCTCGATCGCGTGCTCGAGATTTTCGAGAAACTCGCACGCGAGCTTGGAACCTTCGATGACCCCGCCTACGTCAATCCCACGCGCAGAAAAAACGTGTTCGATTTCCGCCTGCCGGACTCCGGCGGAGAGGAAGGCGTTCGAGCGGGTGGCGGAGGATCTGCATGGAACGGATCCGGCCTTCATCCCGCCGTTTCCCGGTAGCGTCGCCAAATACCTTTCCCCGGAGTCGGCGTTCCACCTGCGCCACGGGGAGATTTCGGCATTCGTCGCCAGCCGGGACGGACGTCCTGTCGGTCGGATCGCCGCGATCGTCAACCGTTCGCACAACCGGCGCTACTCGGACAAGACCGGGTTCTTCGGTTTTTTCGAATGCGAGAACGACCCGGCCACTGCGAGCGCTTTGTTCCGGCGGGTGGCGGAGGTCTTGCGGGCGGGCGGGATGGAGAGCATCCGCGGGCCTTACAACCCGAGCATCAACGACGAGTGCGGGGTGCTCGCCGACCGGTTCGACCTCCCGCCGTGCGTCGGTCTCACGTGGAACCCGGGGTATTACCCGGCCCTGGTCGCCGGGGAGGGGTTTGCGTGCGTCCGCGTCCTCCACGCGATGAACCTCCCCATGCACCGGCTGCCGCAGCCCGCGAGGCTGGCCCGCATTGTCGACAGGATGGCCGCCCGCTCGAAACTGAAGATGCGGACGATGGATCTTTCCCGGCTTCCGGAGGAGCTGGAAATCGTGCGGGAGGTTTACAACGCGACCTTGGAGAGGAACTGGGGGTTTGTGCCCATTTCCCTGGAGGATCTGCTCGCTTCCGCCGACGACATCCGCGCGATTGCCGACCCCGAGCTTCTTCTCATCGCCGAGATGGATGGCCGGGCGGCGGGGGTGGCGATCACGCTCCCGAATTTCAACGAAATCCTCGCCAAGGTGAAAAAGACCCCCCGCTGGCTCCGGCTCCCCCATATTTTGTGGCTGATGAAAACGCGCAAAATCAAGTCCTGTCGGCAGACCGTGCTCGGGGTTGTGCCCGGGTTCAGGGATCGCGGGCTGCACGCCTGGCTGATCCACGAGCAATTCGTGCGCGCCCAGGAGCGCTACGCCAATGCCACCCTGGGCTGGCTGGAGGACACCAACACCGAAATCATAAAAAACTGCGAGGTGGTCGGCGGCGAATTCGACAGGACCTGGAAGATTTTCGAAAAGCCGCTTTAGCCCCAATGCTGTTCGCATCAGGGAACGGGAAATTTTTACAGAAGGCAACGTGCCCGCCGCGATACAGGATGACGCCGCCGTTTGAAACCGAGAAAATGCTTCCTTTGCTCAGGCGTGTCTCCCGCTCGTTTTACCTGTCGCTCCGACTGCTTCCGGGCTCCGTGCGCCCGACACTCGGGCTGGCCTACCTTCTGGCCCGCGCGTCGGATTCGATTGCGGATGCGGGCACCGCTTCCGCAGAGCTCAGGGGCCGTCTGCTGGGCGGGCTCCCGCATTCTTGGGCGCGGGACGAAGCGCGGGCACTCGGCCCCCTTCCGGCTGGCGAGGACGACCTTTTTGAATCCCTGCCGTCGCTGCTGCGGCAACTCGATGCCTCGCCGGACAGGGAGGAAATCCTGGCAGTCTGGAAGACCATTCTCGGCGGGCAGATTTTTGACCTGCAACGATTCGCTCCGGGCGCTTCGCCGCTGGGCTTCGAAGAGGCGGTCCGCTATACCGGGCTGGTCGCCGGGTGTGTGGGGGAATTCTGGACGAGGGTCTGCTTCAAGCGCGTCGCCGGTTACTCGGATGCCCCGCTCGCGGCGATGTGCCGGCTGGGGTTCGATTTCGGGTGCGGGCTCCAATGGGTCAACATCCTGCGCGACAGGCAGGCCGATGCCGCAGCGGGCAGGGTCTATGTCGCGGAGGAAAATTTTCCGGCGGCGATGCGGGCCGCGCGCGCAAACCTTGCTGCGGGTCGCCGGTATGTGTCGCTTGTCCGGCCCCGCCGACTCCGCGCGGCCTGCCGGTTGCCGCTGGAGATCGGCCTTCGCACGCTCGACCTCGTGGACGCCGACCCGCAGGCTCCACGTCCAAAAGTCGGACGGGGATTCGTCTGGTTTTCCCTCGTGCGGGCGCTGTGTCATTGACCGCCGGGATTCGCTTCGTGTAGGCAGTGGGCATGGGATCGATCCACATCAACCGCAACCGGCAGAACCTGGGCCAGTATTCCGATCAGGAAGTGGCCGACGGGCTGGCGGGTGGGAAATTTTTCCCCGACGACCTCGCGTGGCAGGAACCGATGGAATCCTGGCAGCCGCTTTCCTCCTTCACCAACCTGCCTCCCGCCTCGGAAACTCCGCCCGCCCCGCCGGTGGTTCCCTCCGCTCCGCCGGACGGTTCCTCCGGAGACGTCCCCGTCTGGGAAAGCGCCAAACCCCCGCCGATCCTCGCCTCCGCCGCCGGGACGATCAGGCAAGTCCTGTCCAAGCCGACGGAAACATTCCGGGCCATGCCCTGCGCGGGCGGGCTCTGGAAACCGCTGAAATTTTATCTCCTCGTCTCGTGGGTCTCGGGTGCCGTGGCGGTGTTTTACCAGGCGGCGGCCACCCTGATCAACCCCCGGATGTTCGCAGGCGACGAGTTCAAGGGGGTGCCGCAATACGCGCTGGTTTTGACCTTTGTCGGGCTGGTGGTCTTCATGCCGGTCTTCCTGTTTCTCGGCGCTTTTATTTCCTCCGGAATCCTTCATCTGGCATTGATGGTGGTGGGAGGGGCCAGGAAGCCGTTCGAGACCACGTTCCGGGTGCTTTGCTATGCGTCGGGCTCCACCTCGGTGCTCCAGCTTGTCCCGATTTGTGGCGGCTGGTTCTACTCGGTTGCCTCGCTCATCTACTGCGTGGCCGGTCTCAAGGAAGCGCACCGCACCGATCTCTGGCGCCCGATCCTCGCCGTCTTCCTGGTCTTCCTCGTCTGTTGCGGGGTGGTCTTCGGGTTCTCGGCCCTGGCCGTCTGGCTCGGCTACTCGGCCTTCGGGGCCGCAGCGAAGTAGTCACCTCCGCGCGATGCGCGGGGTCATGGTTTTTCTCCGAGAGCCTTTTCGAGCAGGCGCGTGGCCAGCGGCTGGGTGGCCTCGTCGAGGGCGGCCAGCGCCGCTTTCAAACGCGGGGCGGATTTCTCCGCCCGGGCCGCGCGGACGCCTCCGGCCAGGGCTGCGAGCGCGGACCTCTCCTCTCCGGCGATTTCCGGCCCCAACTGCAGCAGGGCGGCATCGACCGCAGGCAGCATCTCGTCCGCTTTCAGACAGGCCTCGGCGAACACCCGTCCCTCCATGTCCTCGAAGGCGTGTTCGAGCGAGTCGCCCAGCATTTGCTCCACGGCCTCGTCCGAGACTTCGACCGCGCTCGCAATTTTGACAACGGTATCCGTGCCAGTCGCGGTGTCCCTGGCGAGGACGTTCAATATCCCGTTGGCGTCCAGCTCGAACTGGACGCCGACGCGCGCGCGGCCCTTGGGCGACGGGGCAAACCCCACGTCGATCTCCCCGAGTTTCCAGTTGTCCTTCGCCATCTCCCGCTCCCCCTGGAGCACGGTGATGCGCATGCCGGATTGGTTGGCGGCGGCGTTGGTGAACATCTCCCCGGCCTTGCAGGGGATCGTCGTGTTCCTTGGGATGATCACATTCATCAGCCCTCCGAATGTTTCGATGCCGAGGGAAAGCGGGGTCACGTCGAGCAGGGTCACGCTCCCCACATCGCCCGATAAAATCCCCGCCTGGATCGTCGCCCCAAGCGCCACCGCCTCATCCGGATGCTGGCTGGTGTCCGGCTCGCGCCCGAAGATCTCGGCCACAACCCCCCGCACCAGCGGCATGCGGGTCGCCCCTCCGACCAGGACGACTGCGGCCAGGTCGGCGGGTTCCAGGTTCGCGTCGGCCAGCGACCGGATGCAATTCCTTCGGGTGCGGGCGACGATCGGACGGCAGACCGCCTCGAGCTCGGCGCGGGTGTAGGTTTTTCCCCCGTGCTCCACCACTTCCGCCCCGCTCAACGCGCACTTGATCCCCTCGGCTTCCTGCTGCGGGAGATTCCACGCTGCGGCCAGCGCGGCATCCAGGTCATCTCCGCCGAGGCGGGTGTCGCCGTTGGTGGAAAGCACCTCGAACACGCCCGAACTGAGGAGAAGGATGGAGACATCGAATGTCCCGCCCCCGAGATCGTAGACCGCCACCCTGGCCTTCTCGCCGAGGCGCTCAAGCCCGTAGGCCAGAGCGGCCGCCGTCGGTTCGCTGAGGATGCGCTCGACGGAAAACCCCGCCAGCTCGCCAGCCCGTTTCGTGGCGGCCCGCTGCGCGTCGTTGAAATATGCGGGCACCGTGATCACGGCCCGGTCCACCGGCACCCCCAGCGAGCGCTCCGCATCCGACCTGAGCTTTTTCAGGATCAACGAGGAAACCTCCTCCGGCGACCAGGTTTGCGAGCCCATCAAAATCCCGAGCCCTTCCCCTGCTCCCCCCGTGGTGGGATACGGCAAATCCGGCTGCTCCCCGCCTCTCGATCCCATCAGCCGTTTCACAGACGTCACCACCCGGCCCGGATGTTCCTGGCGTTGCGCGAGCGCCGCGCGTCCGACGACCGGTTCCCCCTGCGCCGGAAACCAGACCGCCGACGGAGTCAGCCGGTTCCCGCTCTCGTCCGCCACCAGGACGGGAAACCCCGACTGCATCGAGCCCACCAGCGAATGCGTCGTCCCCAGATCAATTCCAACAATCATGGCCGGAAACGTATCCGATGCCGCCCGATTGTCCAAATTTCCCGAGATGCGGGGCGGGCCGTTACTGGACCTTCAGCGTCGTGATGATTTCGTCGATCTTCGGGGCCTGCCGCCCGATGTCCTCGAAGGTCTGCATTTTTGAGATCTCGGCCTCCGTGGGGAAGCTGGCCGGGTTGGTGCGCTGTCCGGGGGTGAGGAGGGTGCGCGCGGCGAGGTTCGGGTTGAGGTAGGGGAACGCGTCCGAGATCTGCTTGCTGACATCCGGGCGCAAGATGAAGTTCATGAAGGCCTCCGCGTTTTCCGTGTTTCGGGAGGATTTCGGGATGGCGAGGCTGTCGATGAACAGGTGGGTTCCCTCCGAGGGCAGCACCCATTTGAACTTCGTGTTCTCGTTCAGAAGGATTGCCCCTTCCCCTCCCCACACGATTCCGAGCGCCACATCCCCGTTCAGCAACGCGGTCTTCGGGCTGTCGGAATCGTAGACCTTCACCAGCGGCAGCCACTTCGCGACGAGCGGTTTGACCTTGGCCAGGTTTTCGTCGGTGACCTGGTTGATCGGGATGCCCAGGGTGAAAAACCCCCACGCCACGATTTCCCGCGCATCGTCGAGAACCACGATGTTCTGCCTGTGCTTCTCCTGGAACACGTCGGCGAACCCCCTGATGTCGTCCTTCACGAGGTCGGTGTTGACGACGATGCCGACGGGGCCCGCCATGAACGGCACGCTGAATTTGTTGCCCGGGTCGAACGGTTGGTCCAGGAACTGGGGCGCGATGTTTTTGAGGTTGGGGATCATCCGGCGGTCGAGCGGGTGGAGAAGGTTTTCCTTCACGAGGGCGCCGACGACGTATTCGCCCGGCTGGATGATGTCGTAGTTCCCGCCCCCGGCCAGGAGCTTGGCGAGCATTTCCTCGTTCGAGGCGTAGTTCTCGACCGAGACCTCGATGCCGGTTTCCCGCGTGAACTGGTTGATGGCGGATTGCGGGATGTATTCCGACCAGCAGAAGATGTTGAGCTTGTTGCCCGGCGCGGGCTTGTGCTCCGCGGCGGAGGCGGGCTTGGGTTTGGTTTCGGTGGCGGTTGGCGCGGGAGGTTTTCCACATCCGGCCAGCGCGAGCGCTGCCAGTGCGGCCATCGGGGCGAGGTGCTTTTTCATGTGGGTTTTTTTCTGCCGATCAACCGGGCGGGAACGACGGGGATGAAGCGGGCGCTCGACGCGTTGGCATGGGATCAGAGCCCGACCGCTTTGCGGGCCCGCGCCATCACGGTGCCGGAGACCTCCCGCGCTTTCGAGGCCCCTTCGGCCAGGACCCGGTCCACGAGGTCGGCGTCCGCGAGGATTTC
>JBAYTU010000096.1:0-12868 GCA_041675465.1 Terrimicrobiaceae bacterium
GAGGGCGAACCTCCGTGTGAGCCCATTTATTACGGCTCAGACGGAGCTTCGCCCTCCCTCGCGTTATCGACATGTCGTCGAACCGCTCCCCTCTCATTTCTTCCCTTACGCGCGGATTTGGGGAGCCTGACAAACTATCTCATCCGTGTGCGCGTCGGGCGCGCCTGCCAACTGCTCGACCTCACGGACCTCAGCGTCAAGGAAATCGCGGAGCGGGTCGGCTATTCGGATCCCTATTATTTTTCGCGCCTTTTCAAGAAGGCGACCGCCCATTCCCCGGTCGCCTACCGGAATCTTCCCAAGGGGTGAGAAAATCCCTGCTGCTCATGTGCTCATCGAACAAGCCGGTCTGCGGTATGGGATATGGAAAGCCGATTTGTCGTGACGGCCCGATTTTCGTGCGGGAAATCTTTTTTTCACTTCTCTGTCCTTCTGCGGGGGGGCCGTTCGTTAATCTTGTGAGACCCGACCCATTTCATTCCAACTTACCATGCTCAAAATCATCCTCATCGGCTTCGCTGTGCTTATCGTGCTCGTCGTCGGCGTTATCGCCGCCGCCTTGCTGAAATCGCCCAACTTCCGCGTCGAGCGCAGCCTCGTCATCGCCGCGCCCGCGGAGAAGCTCTTCCCCTGGTTCGACAACCCCAGGAAGTTCAACGAGTGGAATCCCTGGATGAAAATGGACCCCGAGGCGAAAACCGCCTACTCCGGCCCGGAATCCGGCGTGGGAGCCGTGGCGAGTTGGGAAGGCAAGAAGGTCGGCAAAGGCTCCGCCACCATCACCGAAAGCAAGCCGAACGAGCGCATCCTCGAGCACATGGAATGGCTGGAACCGATGCAGGGCGCGAGCACCGTCGAGTTCACCTTCCAACCCGAGCGCGAAGGCAAAACGAACGTCACCTGGGCCATGTATGGCTCGAATCAGGGCATGCTCTGCAAAATAATGAGCCTTGTGATGAACTGCGATTCCATGTGCGGGCCTCAGTTTGAAAAAGGTCTCGCCGATGTCGCCAAACTCGTCGCCACGCCGACGGCAAATCCCTGAACGCCATGATTCCATCCGCCACCTCCGAATATCTCCTGATCTCGCGCGGCCAGTGGGATAAAAATTCCGACAAAGCCGCCATCGAGGCCGCCATCGGTCGCTTTTACGCCTGGTATGAGGCGAATCTCGAAAAGGGCCGCTTCAAGCCCGGTTCGCGCCTGACCACCGATGCGGCGCTCGTCACCCGCGACGGCATCCGCACCGACGGTCCCTTCGCCGAAGGCAAGGAAGTCGTCGGCGGTTACTGGATCATTGTCGCCGAGAGTCTCGCCGCAGCGGCGGCCATCGCGGCGGAGAATCCCGTGCTGCCGCATGGCCTGAGCTTTGAAATCCGTCCACTGGAGTCCGAGCGCGGCTCCGCCTATCGTCAGACGAACGAAACACCCACCGAATGAATCCCAACACCCAACAAAACACCGGTGAACACCTGCTCCTCATTCGCGGCACGCATTGGAACAGCGGTCTCTCGCCCGCCGAACTCCAATGCGTCATGACCGACTTCTACGCCTGGGTGGAGGGCCTGCAAAGCAAGGGCATCCTCCGAGGCGCGCAGCCGCTTGTGGAGGAAGGTCGGCTCGTCACCGGAGCGCACGGTCTCGTGACCGACGGTGTCTTTGCCGAGTCGAAGGAAGCCATCGCGGGCTATTTCCTGCTCGCCGTGGCCAGCACGGACGAGGCCGTAAAACTCGCGCAAGCCTGTCCCATCCTCGCCCACGGCGCGCAGATCGAAGTGCGCCCCGTCGCCGACATGTGCCGCCCGATGGCGGATGTGACGACGATGGCGGATTGATCAATTGATTGCTGATTTCTGAATTCAGATTTTTGAAGTTAAACCAAACCAAACACCAAACCCACAACTCACATGACACCCAAACGCAATCCCGTCGGCTGGTTCGAAATCTATGTCTCTGACATGGCTCGTGCCAAAAACTTTTACGAAACCGTGCTCAACGTTCAGTTGCAGCCCCTGCCGAATCCCGAAAGCATGGAGAGCGGCTTTGAGATGCTGATGTTCCCCTCGGACATGGAGAACCTCGCGCCCGGCAGCGGCGGCACCCTGTGCAAGATGGAGGGTTTTACGCCCGGCGCGGGCGGCACGCTGATCTATTTCTCCTGCGAGGACTGCGGCGTGGAGACGTCGCGCGTCGCGGCGGCCGGCGGCAGTGTCTTCAAGGAAAAGTTTTCCATCGCCCCCTACGGCTTTATCGCCCTCATCATGGACACCGAGGGAAATATGATCGGCCTGCATTCCCTGAAGTGATTCCCCCCATGTCCACCCACACCATCCGCCTCCATCGCGTGCTCAAGGCCAGCCCCGCGCTGGTTTACAAAGCCTTCCTCGATCCCGACGCTCTCAGCCGCTGGCTTCCGCCGAACGGCTATCTTTGCAAAGTGTTTCACCTCGATCCCAAAGTCGGCGGCGCCTTCAAGATGGCCTTCACGCAGTTCAGCAACGGCCACAGCCATTCCTTCGGCGGTGAGTATCTCGAACTCGTCCCGAACGAGTTGATTCGCTACACCGATGTCTTTGAGGATCCGAACCTGCCCGGCACCATCGAGGTAACGGTGAAACTCAAAGCCGTCTCCTGCGGCACGGACCTGAGCGTTACCCAGGCGGGGGTGCCCGCCGTGATCCCCGAGGAAGCCTGCTACCTCGGCTGGCAGGATTCCCTTTTGCATTTGGCGGGGCTTGTCGAAGGCGGCGCGACTGCCGACGAATGCCCATGAGCCGTTCCGCAAAGAGGACCACGCCAAAATGAAGTATCTCGTGGCCATCCATCACCCCGACGACTTCGACCCATCCACCGCCGTGGACGAGGCGATGGAGCGTGACATCGACATCCTCAATGAGGAAATGGCGGCCGCCGGAGTGAGGGTTTTCGCGGGCGGCCTGCACCCGGCACACAGCGCGAAGTCCCTGCAAAGACAGCCCGACGGCACGGTGCTCGTCACCGACGGCCCCTACTTGAAATCCACGGAACATGTCGGGGGTTTTTGGGTGCTGGAAGCCGCCGATCTGGACGAAGCTCTGGCCTGGGGACGCAAGGCAGCCATCGCCTGCCGTGCTCCGGTGGAAGTTCGTCCGTTTCACTGACCTTCCATGCCGGACTCCGAGCTAATTCCCCGCGCAAACGCCATTGCCGCCGACCTCTTCCGTCGGGAAGGGGCGCGGATTGTTGCCACGCTTGCGGCGCATCTCGGCGCGCACCGTCTGCAGCTCGCCGAGGATGCCGTGCAGGAGGCGCTGGTGCGGGCGCTGCAAACGTGGCCGTATCGTGGCATCCCGGAGAATCCCGCCGCGTGGCTCTCCCAGGCGGCAAAAAACGTCGCTCTCGACAGCCTGCGCCGCGAGCACATCTGGCAGCGCAAGGAAGTTCAAATCACCGCCGAACAGGAACGCTGGCTCGCGCGGAACGAGCCTGCGGAAGAGCCTTCCATCACCGATGACACCCTGCGCATGCTTTTCGTCTGCTTTCATCCGCAGCTTTCCATCGAGGCGCAGCTCGCGCTTGCCCTGCGAACCGTCTGCGGGCTCAGTCCGGCGGAAATCGGCGCGGCCTTTCTCACCAGCGAGGCTGCCATCGCCAAGCGCCTTGTGCGCGCCAGGCAGATCATCCGCGATTTGCGACTTCCCTTTGCCGTGCCGGATGCCAGCGAGTTGCCGCAGCGTCTCGATGGCGCGCTTGTGGCCCTGTATCTGCTTTTCAACGAAGGCTACAAAGCCTCCTCCGGCGACCGTCTCATCCGCGAGGATCTCTGCTGTGAAGCCATCCGCCTCACACGCCTGCTCGACGCGCATCCCGCCACATCCCAACCCGCCACAAAGGCGCTGCTTGCGCTCATGTGCCTCAACACAGCCCGTTTGCAGGCGAGGGTCAGCCCTTCCGGTGAAATCGTGCAGCTTCATCATCAGGACCGCAGCCAGTGGGACGCGGTTCTTATCCGGGAGGGCATTCTTGCTCTCGGCGAGGCCTCCACAGGCGAACAAATCACCCCCTACCATCTCGAAGCCGGCATCGCCGCGTGCCACTGCCTCGCGGCGGACGAAGCGGGCACCGACTGGACGCGCATCCTCGGTCTTTACGATCAACTCCTGCTCCTGAAACCCACGCCCGTCGTCGCCATGAACCGCACGGTCGTCCTCGCGCGCCTCCACGGCTTCCGCGCCGCCCTGGACGCCCTTGAAACCATCCGCCATTCGCTCGAGGCGCACCATTTGTATCACGCCATCCACGCCAGCTTCATCGCGAAACTCGGCCAACCCGCCGAAGCCCGCGCCGCCTACCAACGCGCCGCCGAGTTGGCCCCGTGCGACGCCGAGCGCGATTTCCTCCGCGACAAGGCCGGGAATGTTTCCGAAAACGTGTGAGGGATGCGGGCCAAATGCCGAGAAAGGGGTCAGGCGAGAATGGCACTAACTTAAGCGGCGTGGAGCAGGCGTCCCGCCTGCTATGCTCTCTACGAGCAGGCAGCCGGGACGGCTGCCCCATGTCCCAGAACTGCCTTAAGTGAGTGCCATTCGGGTCAGGCGACATGAAAGCTGATGGAGCCTTGATCTGCGGGCGCTGAGAGCCGGGGAGCGGCATGAAATGAACGGTGTAGATTGTAGGTGTTATGCGAAGATGTCTTGTCCGTATTCGCGGTCCTGCCAGCGGCGGATCCGAAAGATGTGGGCCGGGCGGGTGTGCGGGTTCAGCGCGACAAAGTTCCTGCTTCCGTGCCAGGTGAACCGCTCCCCGGTGAGAAGGTCCTCGGCGACGTAGGCGTCGTTTTCGCCGATCCCGAAGTCCGCCAGCGGGACGTGGACGAAGGCGGTCTGCGGCTGCCAGGGATCGACGGTCACGACCACGAGGATCAGGTTGTCGAGGGAGGCGGTCGCCTTGCTGAAGCAGAGGATGTTGTCGTTCTCCGCAGCTTGGATGCGGAGGTTGGCATACTCCTGAAGCGCCCGGTTTTGGCGGCGGATCGTGTTCAGCTTTGTCAGGTAGTCCTTGATGTTGCCGGGGGCATTCCAGTCGCGGCCTTTGAACTGGTATTTTTCGGAGTCGGCGTATTCCTCGCGCCCGGGAACCGGGGAATTTTCGCAGAGCTCGAACCCGCTGTAGATCCCGTAAACCGGGCAGGCCATCGCGGCCAGCACGGCGCGGATGAGAAAGGCCGGGCGTCCGCCCCTCTGGAGAAACTCCGGAAGGATGTCCGGGGTGTTCGTAAAAAAGTTTGCGCGGAAGTATTCCTTGAGGTCCGAGCGCGTCAGCTCCGTCAGATATTGCGCAAGCTCGGCCTTCGAGTTCCGCCAGGTGAAATACGTGTAGCTCTGGTTGAATCCGGCCTTCGCGAGTTCCTGCATCATTTTCGGACGTGTGAATGCCTCGCTGAGGAAGACGGCATCGGGATATTTTTCCGTGACCTCGGCGATCACCCATTCCCAGAACGAGACCGGTTTCGTGTGGGGGTTGTCCACGCGGAACATCCGGACCCCGTGCCCGCACCAGAAGAGGAGGACGTCGCGCAGCTCGTCCCAAAGGGCGCGCCAGCTGGCATTGTGGAAATTCAGCGGATACACGTCCTCGTATTTTTTCGGGGGATTCTCCGCATACTTGATCGTGCCGTCCGGGCGTTTGAAGAACCACTCCGGGTGCGTTTTGACGTAGGGGTGGTCGGGAGAGCAGTTGATCGCAAAATCCAGCGCGATTTCCATTCCCCGGGCTTTGACCTCGGAAACGAGCCAGTCAAAATCCGCGAGGGTCCCGAGCTCGGGGGCGACATCCTTGTGCCCGCCGCCGTTCACCCCCTGCCTGCTGTTCCCGATGGCGTAAGGGACCCCCGGCTCGCCGCGCCCGCACTTCAGGGAGTTGTTGCGGCCTTTCCGGTTGGTCGTGCCGATCGGGTGGATCGGCGGAAAATAGATCACGTCGAACCCCATCGCCTTCGCGTCATCGATCCGCCCGAGACAATCCCGGAATTTCGATCCGGCATCGGGCTTGCCCTCCGCCGAACGCGGGAAGAACTCATACCAGGCCGCGAATGCCGCGCGCTCCCGGTCCACCCGGACCGGATGCGTCGGCTCCGCCGCAGTCGCGAGCGAACGGTCGGCGTAGACGGTCATCAGCGCGCAGAGCACCGGATCGCGCGATATCGCGTGGGCGCTCTCCGCGTCGGCGGCCCGCAAGGCGGCCGCGACTTTTTTCAGGATGGCGGCGTCGTTCTTGTTGGCCCGCGCAGCGGCCGCCTCGACGAATCCGGCACCTTCGAGGATCTCGCTCCCGAGATCGCGCAGTCCGGCGGAAAACTTTTTCTCCAACTCGTGCTGCCAGGAGAAAAAGACATCCCCCCAGGCCTCGACGGTGAACTCCCATGCACCCGGCGCGGTGACGCCGAGAGATCCCGTCCACCGGTCATCGGGCAAAGGCTTCATCGGAGTTTCCCGCCATGTCGCGGCTCCCGCCTGCCGCCACTTGAGCACCGCCGTCACCTCGTCGTGCCCTTCCTTGAAGATGTCCGCCCCGACCACGATCTCTTCGCCGACGGCGCGCTTGATGGCATACCGCGCATTGTCGAGCGAGGGGGTGATGCGGCGGATGATGGCGGTTTCGGGCTGTTTGTTCATGGCAGGGAATCCAGTGCGCGCACAAATTCATCGAGCCCGTCGAGGTGGGCGGACGTCTCCCGCAGCGACCGCCTGGCCGCCGGGATGTGCGCGAGGAAATCTTTGCGGCCTTTCTGCAACCCCAAAAACCCGTAGGCCCCGAGCGCCTGCATCAGCCGCTGAAGGGAACACCAGTGGAAAATTTCCTCGAAATCCGCCGGGACTTCGATGCCCGAGCGCCGCGCGAGCCTCTGGTAGAAGCCCAGCAATTCGGCCCGCTCCGAAGACTCCAAGGCAACGTAAGGGTCCATGAGCAGCGAGGCCACATCGTATTGCGGCAACCCGGGGCGCATCCCCTGGAAATCGATCAGCCAGGCTGTGCCGCCGCGGATCAGGATGTTTTGCGACTGGAAATCCCTGTGGACGAGAACGCGGGGGAGTGCTGCCAGCCGGGCGGCCGCAGCCTGCAGGGCGGAGAGCCCGGCGAGTCGGCGAATCTCGCCGGGCGGAAGATTGAAGTAGTTGCCCAGGCAATGCTCGAAGAAATAACCCTGTTCCCAGAGATACAGTTGCTCGTTGAACTCGCGCTCCAGTTTCAGTTCGCAGGAATCGAGTTTCCGCGTCGCGGCGGAGTGCATTTTGAAGACTTCGATCAACGCGGATTCGTAGAGCGGCCTCCTCGTGCTCCAGGGATCGAGGCGGTGGGCCCAGAGATCCTCCTCCCCGAGATCCTGCATCCAGATCAAACCCTCCTCGGGATCGTGCAGGTAGATATGGGGGACCTGCACGCCGGACAGGGCCAGGAACCGAGCGATATCCACATAGTGCCGGTTCTCCTCCTTGTGCCCGGAATACTTCACCAGGATCATCGAACGATCCGCCGCGCGGATCCTGTAAAATTTCCTTTCCGAACCGCCTTTTTCGACGGTCGTGACGACAAAATCCCCGGGCTCGTAACCGGGGAATTTTTCCATCGTGTGATCAATGACTTCGCGGACGGCCAGCATGGATGAATTTCCTGCCGCCCAGTGAACACATTGTCCCGCGCCGAGGCAATGAGGAACTCCCCCCAAATCCGCGTAACGCCAACGATGGGAGGGCGAACCTTTGCCATGCCCGCTTCCCGGCAGGTCATGCCCTGACGGGCTGCCTCCGGCAGGCTTCCCCGCAGCCTCCCGGCTGCCGGTGGTGTGTGAGCCCATTTATTACGGCTCAGACGGAGCTTCGCCCTCCCGGGACGGAGCTTCGCCCTCCCTCGCGTTATCGACAGGTCGTCGATCCGCTCCCCCCTCATTTCTTCCCTTACGCGCGGATTTTGGCCCCTACCTCAGCCCGAACAGGCGGACGAGTTGGTTTTTCCCCCTGAGCTGGTGTTCGCCGAGGTCGTCGAAGCCCGGCTTCCCGTGAGCCGGGAGCAGGGCGTGGAAATCCCCGGATACGGCGAGTTTCTGGCCGAGGCTTTTCATGAGGCCCTCGATGCGGAAGACCGTGTTGACCGCGTCGCCGATGATCGTGGCATCGCGCTGGGCGACAAGCCCGATGTTGCCGCAGGTCACCGTCCCGTGATGGAGCGCCACCGCGATGCGGAACGGTTTGTCCGGGTGCCCGGGCCACTGCCGGGAGAGCGACTTCTCCAGAAGGCTTGTTCCCGTGGCAAAGGCATGGGAGACCTCCTCGCCCGGCCCCGCTCCCCCGACCCAATACGCCAGGATCGCGTCGCCGATGAATTTGTCGATTGTTCCCCCGCTGTCCTGCACGATGTTCCCGGCCTCGCGAAACCACTCGCCGAGCGTCCTCGCCAGGCTGTCCTCGGGCAGGATCTCCGACATCGTCGAGAAGCCCCGGATGTCGCAGACCATGATCGCCACGACCGCCGATTCCTCGTGGTTCGCGTCCGTCCCCGTGGCCAGCGTGACATCGTAGGAGGAGTCGGTGGAGTTGCCTTCGGTCTGCTCAAAAAGCAGCTCGTTGTTGCAAATGCGGATGACCGCGCCGTGTTCGAGGAGGACGGGCGTGATGACGCGGCGGCCGTTGACAAAAGTGCCGTTGCGGCTGCCGAGGTCCATGATCTGGTATTGCCACGCGTTGTGGCAGCGGACGATCGCGTGCTGCCGGGAGACAGCCCCGCTGTTGTGAAGGCTGACCGTGTTGTTCCTGCCCCGGCCGATGGTGGCCGTGTTTCCCACCTCGATCTCGAAGGGATCTCCTTCCGAAGGCCGGACTTTGAGTTTGGCTTGCATCCGAGGCCACTTTAGTCTGCGGAAAATGTCGGATCAAGCAAGTCCGCCTCCGATTTTCACCGCAGGGCCGCTCCCAATGCGGCCCGGACCTGGCCGTCATCGGCATCGCTCTCCGCTTTCCACGCGATGAAACCGTCCGGACGGACGAGGGCCGCCCCCGTGGGGCCGCATCCCACTTCGGGCGGAAACGATTCCAGCCGCTCCACGGGGGGAAGATCCGGCGCGCCCACTGCGGCCCGGGGTCCGGCGACAACGACGAAACCGCTCCCGAACAAATCCAGCGTGGATCTTCCGTTGCCGTCGAGCGGCGCGTGCGGAAAGCGGACGCTCCCGCCGTAAAAGGCACCGACATCAAAACGCAAATCCTCCTCCCTCCTGTGCGAACGGAGGATCAGCTTCTTCAAACCGTCGATATCCCCGCCCAACGCGCAGCTCACCTGCTGGAAAATTTCTCCCGAGTTGCCATTCGTGTGGCGCATCACGGCCGCCGACAGCCCTCGCCGCTCGGTTTCGTAGCTGTCCAGCAGCGACTCCTGCGCGCGTCCTTCAACGACCGCCGCGAGCTTCCAGGCGAGATTGTGCGCGGATTGCAGCCCCGTGTTCATCCCCATCCCTCCCGCCGGGCTCAGTCGGGCGGCGGCGTCTCCCGTGAAAAAAATCCTGCCCGCCCGGAAACGGGAGGAAACCTTCGGGCTCATCACCCAGGGGGCCACCCCAAGAATTTTCACCCGCTGGTCCGGAACTCCCGCAGCGGACCGGATGATGTCCGCGAAGTCCCCCTCCTTGGGCGAGTCGCTTTCCGGCTGGAGAAAGTGGTGCATCAACCATAGGTCCCGGCCGTTCACCGAGACAAAAAACTCCGCGAGATCCTCGCGCAGAATGTTGTGGAGCAGGGCGGATTTCCCCTGCAGGCGGCCGCCGAAATCCGCATGGAAAAAGACGTTGAGGAAATGCCCGAGGTCGCCGGGGCCATCGGCTTCGACCCCCAGCGTTTTCCTGGTCTGGCTGCCGGCCCCATCGGCGGCCACGACCCACTCGGCGCGCGCCATCACCTCTCCGCCGGGGGCCGTCAAATCCAGCTCCACCCCGTGTGGGAGATCGCTCAGGTGTCGCACGCGGTGCCCGAAAAGAACCTCCGCCAGCGGCTCGGCCAGCAGCGCGTTGAGCAGCACTTTTTCCGTGTGTGTCTGCGGCGAGTGGAACGGCTGGCACGGGCTCAGGTGGGGATTCGGGCCGGGAAGGGGCACCCTGCCGTATTCCTCGCCGCACAGGGTCCTCCCCCAGATGATCAGCTGGGTTTCCGGCGTTGAAAAATCCAGCGCCGACATCTCCCCGAGCAGCCCGCACTGACGGAAAATTTCCGCCGTCCGCCTCGTGATTCCCATCGCCTTCGGATGCGTCGAAATTCCCGCGTGCTGCTCGCAAAGCACGCACGGGACCCCGGCCCTTGCCAGAAGCAGCGCGGTCAGCATCCCGCAGGGGCCTCCGCCGATGATCAGAACCGATGTCTCGATGGTGTCGGGCACAGGCACTCAGCCTCGCGGGATTCGAGGGAAAAGCCAAGCGCACAGTGAGGCGAAACTGAACCGGAAACAACCGGGGGGCAGTGTGCATACCATTGCATTTTGGGGTTGCTTTTCCCTTGGGGAAAGCGGCATGGCGAGGAGATATGGGATCTCTCGCATAAAATTTCTTGCATGACTACATGCCCGCGGATTTGGGCGCGGGCGGGCGCGCAAATGGGGCCTCGATCAACCGGAGCCTGAGGCGAGATGTCGCCCGATGCCCAAAACCAGCTTCCATGCCTCCAGGGCACCGGATTGGGCCTCGCTCCACTTGCCTTCGTCCGCCAGTTTGGATGCGATGGAAAACTGCTTCGCCGCCGGCAGGCACTCCTCGACGGAGCACCCATAAAGAAGGGCCAGCGACTCCGACCATGCGGTCGTGAGCTGGGCGCGCTTGGCGCGGTCTGCCCGCAGCATCCAGATCAAAAGTTCCATCCGGGCGGCGGCATTCGAGTCGAAGCTGGATTTTGTTCCGGACCTGAGCGTCACGAACACCGTTTGCAGCGGCAGCAGGGCCTTCTCTTGGCCTGCGGCATCCGGGGACGTGTGAAAAAGACGGAGCGCCCGCACCGTGTCAAAAGACATTTTCAGGGCGGAAACCGGAGGCAGACGGTATTGCCCGTTGTAGATGTGGTAGAGGGGCATGAGGGCGGACTGGGGCTTTTTGTCCGCAGTGGCTTTCCACACGGCAATTTGCAGTTCGGCCATCCGTTCCGGATCAAATCCCGCCATCGAAGAGGTTCTTGGCCAGAAACAATAAACAGCCAGACCGATGACAAACAGGAGGAAAAGACGTCTGAGGACGAACATCATCTCGGAGAATTGAACCATGCTCCGGCATTTTGGAAAGCCTGAAACATCAAAGCCCTGCAAAAAAAGACCCGCCCTCTTGACTCTTCTTCGTTCCCGATGTAATTAACCAGATTAATAATCAGACAGCTTAACAATATGGAACAACCCAAAGTGATCCTGATGGGGATTGTGGTGGTCGCGTTTCTTTCCCTGCTGGGATGCGGGAAGAAGCCCGATGGCTCTGCGGGGAAGGTGCCCGGGGGGATGCCGCCACAGGAGGTGGCCGTGGTGACGTTGGTGCCCGAACGGGCGGAAATGGTCACCGAATTGCCGGGCCGGACCGCCGCCTGCCGGATCGCGGAAGTGCGGCCGCAGGTGGGCGGAATCATCCTGAAACGCCTGTTCACCGAGGGGTCGGAGGTGAAATTGGGCGAGCCGCTTTACCAGATCAACCCGGCGACCTACCAGACCGCCTACGACAGCGCAAAAGCGGCTGTGGCCAAAGCTGAGGCGGCGAAAAATGTGGCGGAACTGCTGGTGGGCCGCCGCAAAAAACTCGCGAGCGCCAAGGTGATCAGCCAGCAGGATTACGACGATTCCTTCGCAGTGCTGCGCCAGGCGGAGGCGGAGATCGCGGTGCGCAATGCGGCGCTGGAGGAAGCCCGCATCAACCTCGAATACACGAAGGTTCTTTCCCCCCTTGCCGGGTTCATCGGACGTTCCATGTTCACCGAGGGGGCGCTCGTGACCTCCGGCCAAGCGGGGGCGCTCGCCACGGTGCAGCAACTCGACCCGATCTTCGTGGATGTCACCGAATCGAGCAGCCAGCTGCTGCGCCTGCGCCGCGACCTGGCTTCCGGCCACCTCAAAAACTCGTCGGCCAAGGAGGCCTCGACCCGGCTGGTCTTTGAGGATGGCACTGTGTATTCCGAGCCGGGAACGCTCCAGTTTTCCGAGGTGAGCGTGGATCCGGGAACGGACTCGGTGACGTTGCGCGCGGTGTTTCCCAACCCCCGCCGCGAGCTCCTGCCGGGGATGTTTGTCCGGGCGCTGGTGAACGAGGGAACCAACGGGCAGGCCCTCTTGGCCCCGCAGAAAGCGGTGGCGCGCAACGCGCGCGGCGAGCCGACCGCGTTCGTGGTGGGTGAGGGGAACAAGGCCGAGCTTCGCGTGCTCAAAACCGGCCGCGCCATCGGAGACAAATGGCTGGTGACCGATGGCCTGAAAGCGGGCGATCACCTGATCGTCGAGGGGCTTCAAAAAATCGCGCCGGGAGCCGGGGTGCGCCCGGTGGAAATCCCGGGCGACACCGCGAAATAGGACATGGTGAATTTTTTCATCGACCGGCCGATTTTCGCCTGGGTGATCGCCATTTTCATGATGCTGGCGGGGGCGCTCGCCCTCAGGACCCTCCCCATCGCCCAGTATCCGAGCATCGCGCCGCCCGCAGTCGCGATCACCGTGAACTACCCGGGAGCCTCCGCAGAAACCGTGCAGAGCTCGGTGGTGCAGGTGGTCGAGCAGCAGATGAACGGCATCGACAACCTGCTCTATTTCTCGTCCGAAAGCACGAAGGACGGGAACATGACGATCACGCTCACGTTCCGCCAGGGCACGAACCCGGACGTGGCCCAGGTCC
>JBAYTU010000097.1:0-12628 GCA_041675465.1 Terrimicrobiaceae bacterium
AAAGTCATTCCACATGAGCCAGAAAAACACCAGCCACAGGCCCTTCTTGTCGTAGGTCAGAGTGCCGACCGTAAATTTATCGTGGCGCGAATTTTTCATTCGGGGATGGGTCCGCCGGGATTGCCTGGGGTGGCGGTTGAGTTCGTTGGTTCGGGGCCCGGTTGCACGACAAAGAATCCAACGATGCGGGCGACTGCTCCGACGGGGGATTCCGCGACGCGGAATTCGAGTGAACGGCAGCCCGAAGGAGGCAGCCCATAACCGCCGAAGAACTGGCGCTGGAAATAATTGGATCGGTCGTCCTCTTCGAGAAATCGAGGTTCGTTTCGCAGTGGCAGACTTATCCATTCCCCATTCCCGTCAAGGCGCACCTCAAGCTCCCCGCCGGGCGTGGAATGTGGAGAATCCCCCGCCTGATGGAGGATGCCGACGACCGTTCCACGCGGGGGAGTGAAAACCCCCGAAGCGCCTGGGCCGCCCTTGATGAACTTCACCCTGCCATGCGCTCCTGCCTTGAAGCCATTTGTTTTGTCAACGATCCCGGCAGGCTCAAGGTGCGGCCATTCCCAGGGCGAAGGAAAAACGGTTGATTTTGGACATGGGATCGCGGCCACGGCGCGCTCATGGGCGGGCAATGCCTGATAAAGCGCCCACTGGCGGTCGAGTTCCTCCTCGATCACCCGTCCGTGGACATCGTATCCGCCCTTCGAGGGATGGATCCCGTCGGTCATGAATTTCTCCCACGGCTCACCGGACAGCACGCGCCGCGCAATCGCCTCTCCGGAATCCGTGACTGGAAAATAATAATGCTCAGCGAGGCGGTGGATGAAGTCCGCCGTTCCCGGGGTTCTTCCTGACCGGTAATCGCCCATCATCGTTGTGAACAGGCCGAGATTGAACAGGAGGTCCGCCTCGGGACGGAGGCAGCGGAGACGGCGGACATATCCCTCGGTGGCCGGATCGGTAACCCCACGCCCTTTGTCGCCCCACGCAGCATTCGCCGCTCCAAACTCCGCCACCACCAGATCGGGATTGAATGCCAGCAGCTTGTCGTCCATGCGGAAAAGCTGCACTTCCGGGCCAACGGCGAAGATGATGCCGGTGCGAACATCAATGGCGGCTTCCGGAAAGCGTTTTCTGAACCAATCCGCCAGGCGCACATAGTAGCTGTCGATGCGTTCGGCGTTGGACGGTGCGCCGTACGTGACGGAGTTGCCGATCACACCAATTACCAGGCGTTTTTGTCGGACGCATTTGGTAAAAGTATTGCGCAACAGGCATTTTTCGGTGATCGAGCCCTGTCGGAACGGGACAGTCAAGGGAGGTTCTGCAGCGCATACCACACCAAGCATCACGGCAATTTTAAAAGAGAGCATCGCTCGAGCCGAAAAAATTATTTCCAGATTCTGATGGCCACAATGTCATTGTAAATTACATCCGCCACGCCGCCTACAGCCCACAGATGGCCCGGGCCATTGGACCAAAGAGCGCTGATCGATTTCCGTCCACTTATTTCCGGATACCAAGTCTTTCCACCATCTCTTGTATGGAAAAGCGCATGGCTAAACAGAAGCTTGCCTATGCCATCAAACGGCTGGGCAAAAGAAGCCCAACCATTTCCATCCTGAAAAAAAAGAATGTCCGTCAGTGGTTGGCCGTTGGGACACCAGGGCTTGACAATTCCTCCGGCGGGAACATCCCGCCTTTCCCATGTGATTCCGCCATCGCCGGTATAAAGCAATATGCCGCCGTCTCCGCCAACCCATCCCTCCAATGATGAGATGAAAAAACAACGTTTAAGAGCTGGTGTATGTTCTGGAAGAGGCATGGATGTCCAATGGATGCCGCCATCCTCGGTTTTCAAGACACAGCCTTTTTCTCCCTTGCGGCCAACGGCATAGCCAGTCCTCCCTGAAGGAACATCTCCGGGAAGGACAAGATCATCAATCCATGCCGAGACCCCCCAATTCACTTTTTCCCAGGTCTTTCCGGCATCGGAACTGCGATATGACTGTTGGCTTCCTGCCAACGCCCAGACATCGCCAACAGGCGTTGTCTTAATCCGCAAGCAGATTGAAAGTTTTCCCGTCAATTCTTCGCGCCAAGTCCGGCCGGCATCCGCGCTGTGCAGCAGCACGCCCTTGCCTTGTCCGCCAGGATACTCATACCCTCCTACCCAAATCTCGTTTTGACCAGAAAGACTCAGGGAAGTCCAGGAAACGCCCTTCATAAGATTCGCGCGTTCCCAACCAGCAAACGGCTTCTTGTCGCCATATGCGAGCGTTGTCCAAGTCAATCCCCCGTCTTCGGTGCGATAAACAGCAGGCGGATTTCCAGTTGCATAGCCGATCTTGTCATCCCGGAAGCAGACATCCCACAAGTTTTTGTGAATCTCGCCCTGCCCGAAGCTGCCTCCGGTGCCGCCGGAGTCACCGATCAGCCAACTTCCGGAGGAGGCTGGGGGAAGATCCACCAAGTTCCGAGAGAGACTCCCCTGCCATTGCCCTTCTTTTGCGGAAACTTCTCCCCGGCAATAAATAGGTGGAACGGTTAAGAGTATGGCTAATGAAATGTCCGTCAGTTTCCACATAAGGTCTCCTTTATTCCACAACAAAGCTTCCCCACAAATTGGGTTGGATTTTCGACTCTACATACAAATCGTTCACCATGCCTGTCACCGGATTGCTCCAATACATCCTGAGTTCGTTTATGGCGCCTTTCTTATCCGAATAGACCACTCCGAAGTCCCCTTTGTATGACTTTCCCTTTTCAGGCTTGAACCCGAGTGCCTCCAAGGGAATGGTTGCGAAAAGGTTGTATCTGTCAGCCTGGCGTTCGATGTTTATACGAGCCCCTTCAATGACCCTTACCACATCAATATCAATTTTGCCGACCGGCGATCCGAAGGAGATGGGCTTTCCCGTCGTTCCCGGCTGTTGGTAGGCATACAGCACGGCGACTGGCTTTCCTTCGAAGACACTTATCACCAATCTTATGTCACCTGGAATGATGTCAGGATTTTCGTCGTCGGGTTTGGTCCTCAACTCGAACTCCAGAGCATCTCCGCTCTTGTAGAGGATTTTGCTGTCCGCTCCCGTGTTGACCATCGGAGAGTCATCCGTGACATCCCGGAAGCAAAGATACAGGTTTTTCTCATCAAAGGTGAAAGCAGCGGAAGCGGAGCGGGCATTGGAAAACGCCCATTTTGCCATATACTTCTCTCCCCACTTGAACGTGCCGAGATCGGGCGCATCCTTAACCGCCTGCACGGGTGCCCCAACGACCATCATCTTTTTCTCATCCTTCACCTTTTTCTCAACAATCTTGGCGGCCGATTCGTAATCAGACTGTGTGAATTCGATATTTTGAACAGGCAGCTTCCTGATCGTCTCCAAACCCTTTACCTCGCAGACCATCGGCGCGGCCCGGTTCTCATCCACCGGGCCTTCCATGTAAATTTTCCCGTCAGCCGGATTCTTGAAGAACGATCCTCCGAACGGCTCTCCGCCCGCAGAGCAGTCTTTCACAGACATTCCTCTCGCCAGATTGTCCGGCAAAGCGTCCGGCCCGCTCCGGCAGTCCCTTAGAAGACTCCCCACATACAAACCATCCGTGGTCAGCAGATAGCTTTCGCCAAGATTGCCCCGCAGGCAGAAGACTTCCCCCTGATCGCCTTCCAGATCGGTGGACCCCATGACAAAGAGAGGCCCGATCACTGACCCTCTTTTCGCCTGATTTGCCTTGTGGGAACCGTGGACTCCGGGCCATTTGTTGGGGTAAGTCCATAGGAGTTTCCCCTGCGTGTCAAACATGCTCATAGGGCTCTCGCCCATCAGCAGGACATCGCCTTTCCTGTCAACCCAAGCCATCTGAGAGTCGCCGCTTCCCTGGTTGACTTTTTCAGAAACAAGCAGTTTGGCATCCTTGTAGTCATACACAGGCGCGCCGAATTTGTTCCATTCTTTCACAGGCAATTTCCAGATGCAGCTCATTCCTTTGGCCTGCGCCGCGGGATAAAGAGCGAGGTCGGAACCTATTCCTGCCCTCCACCTGAATCCGAGATTCAGACCGCCCGCCTTGTCTGGAGCGAAAAACACAATTTCCTCTTCCTGGACTTTGCCATCGCCATTTCCGTCCGACCAAATGAACTGGCTGCGCAAATCCGGGCGCGAGAGGATATTGTTGCGAGCATAATGCGGGCTTGGGCTAGGAACTCCTTCATAGGTAGGGCCGTTTATCTCGAATGCTGTCGGGTTGCTTTTCCTCAGTTCCGTCACCGTCTTTTCGTCCGCTATGTTTCTCAGGATAAAATCCGGAATTTTCTCAGTTGCCGTTGAATCAAGCAGATTAGCGACCCAGCCAGCAGCAGCCAGTGGTTTTGCCGTATTGCCCAAGTCCTCATAGAGGCAGATCGTCCCGGTGCTTCCAACGGCAACAAGAAATTTGCGGCCATTATATTCCAGTGTTTGAATACTGGGCATGCTAACAAATTCGAGAATGTTGGCGCCAGTAAGCTCAATTTCGCCTGATGGCCAATAGGAGCCGATGACCCGCCATAAACCTTTTTCCCAATCGACCTCGCAAATGTTGCCATACAAGAATGCCCGCGTCGGATCATGCCGGTCAATTTGGGCGCACATGGTGCCGTATCCGGCCGTGCCGCAATACTCTTTCACCAGATGGTCATTCCGCCAGACACTGATGCGCTTGGGAATATTGGAATATTCCGTCACCCATAGCCGATCCTGCCGGTCGATGGAGAGCGACCACGGGAGAAAAAAGCCCTCCGGCTCATATGGGCCATTGAGCTTTCTCCCGCCTTTTGTGCCGATGTCCTTCAAGAACCTCCCGTCGCTTGCGAAGACTTTCACGCACATCGATTTTCCCCAGTCGGAGACATGGATGTTTCCGGTCGAGTCAACGGCGAGTCCTATCGGAGCCTCAAGATTTTCGGTAATCAGCGGGCTTGTTTGTCCATCCTGGCTTACTTTCACCACGTTTTTGCCGCTTATCGCGTAAAGTGTGCCCTTGTCATCGCAGGCAAGTCCGACCGGTTTATCAATCTTGAATTCCCCCGTAGTTTTGCCTTCAACGGGATCCACAACGATGATTTTGTTCTCGTGATACAGCGACGCATATATTCTCTTCCCGTCACTGGCCAGCCCCATGGTCTGGCGCATGCACCATCCGGCGTCGAATGCCTTGTTTTCCAGCATCCATGCCAGCGGTTCTCTCAGCTTCAGCCATTCCTTCGCTGGTCTTACCTGGGCAATGGTGTGCATGTATTTCCCGTCAGGAAATGGGGCATATTTCCCGGTCTTGGCGTCTATGCGCACAATGGCCGCCTCGTTTTGAGGAGGGCCTCCCCATGCAATGGTAGGGCAGCCAACCAGCATGTAGAGCCAGTCGCCATATCTGGCCAGCATTCCTCCGTTGATGTTGCGCACCCCCCACTGCTTTCGTCCATTGTAGTCGATTTTCATCACGGCCGTCTCGCCTTCGGCGAATGGCGCGGCGACATAAATTCCCTCCGCATCTGAAGTGACCGCAAACGGGGGCCATTCATTTGACAGCCAACCGCCCTTCTCGTCGGAGGTGTTCCAGGCAGGATTCCCCGGGCTTCCGTAACTGAACTGGTAGAGGAGATCCAATTCCTTGTGGTAAAGCCCGCGCATCCTATACTTGCCGGGAGGGACAACTCGGCCGTTGTCGTCCGTCCCATCCCAGAAATCGGTGTTTTTGCCTTTCTTTCTCGGATAATCACCGATGAGGTTTTTTATCCTCTTCCCCTCCGGCGTTTCCACCACCAGCGTCACGTAACCGGCTTCCGGCAGTTCGTATTCCATCCTTACCGGGCCCTGGGTCGAATAGAGCGTGTCCTGCCATTTTTCTATTTCCGACAATTGTCCGATACTTGGAGCCGGCTTGAGATTGCCTTTCGCCATGAAGACCAAATCCCCCCATGCATCCGCATTTGCCCAGAAGAACTCACGCTGCGGCTCGTTCTTGTTGATAAGATCCACCAACCGATGCGCCGGATAATTTATACCGGATGGGGCGCCCCAGTTTGCCTGGATGCCCAGATTCATCTTCTGGCCAGCCCCCAGGGAATTCCCTTTCCGCGTGACAAGTTTCCAGGGAATGGCGAGCTCCTCGACATATCCCCCCTTGTCCACATCGGCTTTGAAAGCGATTTTAACGCCCTCTTTTGTTGCGTCTGGAACTTCCCGCCGGTCGGGATTTTCCTTTGCGACCACCGCGCCACTACACGCACCATAAGATATGGACGCCCAAGGGATATTCCTGTCCGTGTAATGCCATGTTTCCCAGTTCGAGATGATGTCGGATTTCATTCTCAACTCGATACTGTCGGACTTCCACCCATCTCCCGGCGTGTTGACCGGGTCGATATGGTTCACCATCGGGGTCTTATCCTTGAAACGGAAGGAAAGATACAAATAGTCTTTGTCATACATGCAGGCGGCTTTGACTGAGTATTTGTCAAGGAGCGTGGAAAGATCGTAGCACATCATCATCTCGCCGGACAAATCCCACTCGTCAAGTTTCCCGTCGATCTTCACTTCCCCGGGTTTCGGCACAGCCCGAAGTTCATAGTTATTGGTCTGCCCTGCTCCAAACGCCAGTTGTCCGGCCATCATGGCGGCTGTCGCAAGCCCCGTCGCTCTTAGATGCCGGAAGATATTCTTTTTCCTGCTAATTTTTTTCATATTTTTTTCGTTTCTGCGAAGTGGTTCATTTTTTGTCGTAGAAGCTGCTGGATGTCGGTCGGACGCCGGCTTATTTAGCGGGCGAGCATGACCGACCTATTACCGAAAGCTGTCTTGAGAAAACATCGGGAATCCGTCCATCCGGCAAAATTGGCACATCCCAGGTGACGGCCCCATCGAAGCCGTTGATGTAACGCGTGTATTCGACAACCAGATGATCCGGGTAGCGCGGTTCGCCGACACACCAGAAATCGCCCAGGAAACTCAGCACATGGAATTGTGCCCCATCGATGAAACGCTGAAACCCGTGAAATTTGTTCGGAGTCACCAGGACGTTGGCTTCGCCGGCCGTGTAGTCCTCAAATTCTGTGTGGCTGATAATGGGGACCAGCACGCCGGGATTGAACGCCACCACGCTTTCGGGGTTGCCGGTCTTCAATGCGTCGGCGAATGAGCGGAAATTCGGCGTGCCGGTGTGGCGATACATCTGATCCGGGTAGTAACAGCCGTCGATCCACCAACCATGAACGTTCCGGCCCCAACGAAGACTCCACTCGCGGATGACGGATTCCCAATTCCGCTGAAAATCCGACAGGCGTTCGTCAGCGGGTTGTGCACTCACATAGGATCCATGCCACAGGGAAGCATCCCAAGGCGGAGTGCAACGGAGGGCCTCGACTGCACGGGGATGAAAACCCGGAGCATGAGCCGGCAAGTAAGCAATCAATCGGATCCCTGTCGGAGCGAGCGCCTCCGCAAGTTCTCCCATCAGATCCCGGCGGGAAAGCCTGCTGGGATTTTCACCAACGATGCCATCGTAGGTCGCATTGGGCGAACAGAAGAACCCCGACGACTGGCCAAGCGTGAAAATCAGATAGCCTGCCCCAACATCTTGAATCTGACGCACAAAGCGCGGGAGGTCGAATCCTTCGACTCTTTTATTCCACTCATCGGCGGTGACATCCGCCGGGTGTTGGAAACTGGGCGGATCACTGAGGAAGTGCACCATGACTCCCCAGCGCGCGTCACGCATCCAGTCGGTGTTTGCTCGTTTCCATGGTGTCTGTTGTTTTGTTGTTTCGTTTGTCATTTTAGGATTTTAATAATTCGTCGGCAGTCAGGGTGTCATTGCTTGCAGGGAGGAAATAGGTCGCCTCGCCATCGGGGTCGGGAAACTCGGTGAGCAGCGCGGGTTCGTGGTCCTGTCGGCACGCGACCCCGTGGGGGCGCAGAGTTTCATCTGTGACAGGCGACTGGAAGGCTGCCGCGTCCACAATCAGCGGTGCCTGCCCGGTGCCCGCATTGCGGTTCGGATTGAGGCAAAATACCAGAGGCCCGCGCATGACGGCTGCGCGTCCGTCCTGCTTTGCCGTCCCGCGCACCAAACGCCATGGCATCTCCATCTCCAGCTCCACCGCATCGCCGCTGTTCCATTCGCGATCGATACACAGGAGTCCACGATCAACAGAAGGCGTGACCTCGCAGCCATTCACTTTCACAGAGAACTGTCGGCACCACGAAGGAACCCGCAGACGGATGTCGAAGCGCGCTGGTCGGGTTGGCACAACCGTGAGATGGATATGCCCGGAGCTGGGATAGTCCGTTTTTTGAATCACGTCCACCGTGACCCCGGAGGCCAGTGGGATGGTGGCCTGCGAGTCGGCATACAGGTTCACGAGAAATCCCTCAGAACTCGTAAAATAAACGAGTTCCGGCATTTCGGACATGATCCGGCGAAAATTGCCCGGACAGCAATACGTGTCCTTGTCCCAAAACACCCGCCTGCCTTCAAACGGAGTGTAGTAGCGGAGCTTTCTTCCGTCGGGCGATTGCGCGGCGAAGAGCGCGTTATAGATCGCGCGTTCCATCAGGTCGCCATATTCGCCTGAACCTTCGAGACAGAGCAGCCGCCCGCACAGCCGGATCCAATACGAGGTCGCACAGGTCTCCCCCAAATCGCCGGTGCCGTCCTGGTCGGAATGCCAGCACTCCGAGTGACTGCACGTGCCAGTGATCACAAGGCCGTTCTTTTGACGCAAATACTCGACCGCACTGCGTGTCTGGCCGAGCAGCCCGGCATCCCCGGTGATCTCGCGCAAATCCAACTGCGCCAGGCAGCGCGTGAAATACGCGTAAGCATGGCCTTCGATCTTCGTGTGCCGGCCCTCCACGATCGGGAGATCCCATCCGGCAAGGTTCAACTTGCCGAGACAGAAATCCAGATACCGCCGATCCCGGGTTTCGCGGTAGAGCGCGAGCAACGCCTGATCCAATCCGAGCATGGTCAACTCCAGCGCGAGGTCCGCCTTCGTAGCCTCGTTATATTCGGTTGGCAAAGAAATGCCGGACAATCGTTCGACCAGATGATCGCCCATCTTGATTGCAGCCTCCAAGGACGGCGGTTCATGAAAAAGCCGCCAATCCGAAATCAACGCAAACAGGACATACGCCTGCTCGTGAACGTCCCAGACGCGGACAATGCGCTTTTCCGGCTGATAGGTGCCGAGATACCCGTCCGCCTCTTGAGTCCCGATCAGCGCATCCAGCACATGCCGTCGCAGAGCCAGAAGCTCGGGCTCCTTCGTATGGGATGCAAACCGCACCAGCCCGTCCAGGCTTTTTCCCATTCCGACATACTCGCCGCCCTTTCCCTGCTTCTCAAGAAATGGGCGGAGAAAATCTCCATCCCAATCCAGTGCCAGCAGATTCTTTTTCCAGGTCAGCTCCATCCGCTGCCCGATCCACCCCGCAACCCTCACTTGGTGGCCGTCGATTCGTTGATATGTCTGATTCATAGTCCGTCAATGTAAGGAAGTTTGATCGCATTGGGCGTGATGTGAACCAGCTCGTTGCCGCGGTAAGTGGAAATACAGGTCAGACGCTCGTCACGGTCTGTGCCGGGCCAGAGGCCCATGTGATTCAAAGGGCCGGCCACCTCACTGACAGACCACTCCGGAACAGGCCATTGGATCGACCCCTGTTGGCCTGCGCGAAGGTTGAGTGCCAACCACCGCTTGTCAATGCTCCACTCCGGAGCACCCGGCCCGTTCACGACGACGGATCCGGACACTACGCGCGAGGGAATTCGGACACGCAGCGTATGGTCCAGGATCGCTTGAACCCCGATCCCTCCGCCCTGAAGCTGCTCGATGGCAACATTGGCATCCTCATGTCTTCCGGAAATGCGAACAACGGTTTCGGTTCCGGAAGTGAGGACCGAAAATTTCCAGGCCGCGTGGAGGGCCCGCACGCCGGAGTAAGCACAACATCCGCCGGAGGTCAGCGTCGGGGTGTTGTCGGTTGCCGGTGTCGCCGCTTCCGGCATGTTGATCTGGGCTCCCTCGCGACCCGGATACATCCCGGCATCGGGGAGAAAACTGCGGCAACTACCCCAGGTGCCGATCAGTCTCGACAAGGTGGCTGGCGCGGAGGACTGGTCCGCGGCATGCGGAAGGAGGCGGTCCATGACGGTGAACTGCATCTTGAAAATCTCATTCCGGGTGAATCGTTCGACATCGTCCCAGAGGTCGCTGAGCGAAGCCCATCGAGGATCCAACGTGGCGCATTGGGCGAGTTCGGCCGCCAGTTCCACCATGTCCGCCACGCAGCACAATTCCGAGCACTTGTGCGGGGTGTCTGCGGCGGTTTCCGGGAACCATCCGCACGAGCAGCCGGAATTCACGTTGCGTTGCGGATCAAAAATCCACCCGTAGGCCCGAACGGCCAAATCAATCCATTCCGTTGCCCGTGCAGTTTCGCCCCGCGACCACAGCAATCGCGAAAGTTTGACCAACCCGAGCAGCCCGGAGACAGCGCTGTGAAAATGGCCGCGGAAGTGGCCATCGGTCGCAAACATCGGCGAGGTGCTCAACCGCCGCTCTTCGAAGCCGGCAAGAAAACCCCTCGCCGTCTCCATCGCGAAATCCAGATCCTGGGGGTCGCCGGTGATCTCCGCGAGCAGGGCCTGCGGTTCGATCAACTGCGAGGCAACGAGACACCAGCCGATCCAGTTCTGGTCGCCAAAATCCCGATCCGCCGGAAACGTGGTGGAGTCGTTCCAAAAGGCGTCGGACGCCCAGGTCAGCGCGGTTTCCCCACCGGGCAGCTTCGTCGCCGTGGCGATGTGCCGCAGACCCGACTGGAGTTTGCGGATCAGAGCGAGGAGGTGTGCGCGCTCGCACGGTGGCGAGACCCGCAAGCGCGCCGCAAGGTATGTCAGCGCGCGCCCCTGGTCCCAGAGATGGTAGTAATACCGGCCATCAGGAATGTCGCTGTGCTCTGGCACATACGCCAAACCGGTTTGAGGATGCAGGACCGATTGGAGATGCCGCCGGAGGCCAGCTTCCAGTTCCCGCCCTGTTCCGGTGTCTCCGGTGATTTCGCGAACATACAGCCAGGCGAGCAAGGCCCGCGATGTTGTGTCGCCGTGATCCCACTGGGTGTGGCGGATCCGGGGTTGAGGCAGCAGGACGCAGTCGAATGCGGGGCGCATCCCGGTGGGCACCGCGTCCACCGTCTGCATCATGAATCCATCGCGCGCCAGAAGGACGCGATCAGCAATGGTTGTTTTCATTTGATCGTTCTTTTGAGGATGATGACATTTCGCTTCCGCAGTTCGCTGTAGGGAAGGAAGCTGCGGTTCCCGAGGTGCTTGCCGTTCAATTTCAGTGAGCCGACATTCCAGCCTCGTCCGTGAATTTGAAGGTGGATCGTCCTGCCTCGAACAGTCAGGTTTTTAATTTCCATGTCGCCAGCATCCGCCGGCGAAAAGCGGATTCCCCGCAGATCGAAATCCAGCCCGGCGATCGTATGAAAGAACATCGAATACCATGCCTTGGCACAGAACGCCTGTTTGCGCCCCGGATTGTCCATCGTGGCACCGTGGTTGACCGTCTCGCAGGCCAATGCCTCCGGAACAGTCAGGCGGTTCCAGAACCATGCGAGATTTTCCCGCCAGGCCGCGGCCGGTTCCGGATCTTTCGAGAGCAGCATCATCTGCTGGTAAAAGTTTTCGAGCACCGGCATATACATGCCGAATTGGTTGCCATCCCTCATGAAGCAATCGTCCCATGTGGGAAACATGCGGACCCCGTGGCGGGCCGGGAAGTTTTCGCGCATAAAGCGGGCAATCCTCGCCTCTTTTCCGCGGACAAGGTCGGCGGCAAAGGGAGTGACCCAGAGGATGGCATAAACAGGGTAGTGCTTCCGGGGCGTTAGATCCTTCGTGGAGAGCGAGTCGAAGAAGTAGCCCTTTGAGGCGTCGAAGAACCGACGGAAGCTCTTGCAAAGCCGATCCGCACGCCGCCCGAAATCCCTGGCATCCTCCGGCAACTGCAATTCCGTTGCGATTTGCTCCATGGCGCGCAGTGCCTGGTAGAAGATGCTGTTGTTGAAAACGCTGAGATCGTTGCCATCCTGGCCAAGGTAGTCGGGAAAATCCGGAAAAAGAGCGACACCGGAAATCATGCCGGTTGTTCCCATTTCCTGCGATGCCGCCAGAAGGGTGAGCGACTTGGCGAACGGGTAAAACTCTTTCAGCACGCCGACATCACCGCCAAACACATGAGCGTTATAGAGCATGATGCCGTAAAGGCCCTGGGCAGGAAACGCCATCGCAAGCAACGGCTGCCCGCCAAGCGTGATGGCATGCGGGATGCCAAGGGTGGGATGGGACAGATCCCGATAGAATGCCAGCATGTCCTTCACCCCTTTCGCATCCCGATAAAGCATCGCGGCATCGGAGTGAACCATGCTGTCCCATCCCCACACCCAGTAGCCGGAATCCGCCGCACGGATGGCTCCCGGCAAATCCCGAACCTTGAGAGCATCGACCATCGGCCCGGTCATTGCCAGCAACGACTCCACCACTTTGTCTCCAACCAGCATCCGCGGACGCCCGC
>JBAYTU010000098.1:0-12480 GCA_041675465.1 Terrimicrobiaceae bacterium
CACAAAGGGGGAGTTCGGCACCCCGCTCGCATCCTGATAAAGACTCCCGTCCGGCATGAATACCACGTATCCGTATTTCGATTGCGGCGCAAAACTCCCTCCCGCATAATGAAGGGTCGGAAGTGCCGGGGCAACAACTGGAGAATTTGCGGGCATCAAAGCATGAAGCGGATTTCCTCCACTATCCGACCCTTCATCCGCCAGAACACCTTCGGAAAGTTTTTCCCAGCGTGAAAGGCGCTCCCACGTCCCCGCTCCCGTCGCGTCCGGAACATATCCCAACACAGCAAAGACCCGGCTGGCCACATCACCTCCATCGGCCAACATAATCAAGGCGGTCGGTTGCCGCTTGAGAATCGCCGTCTCCCGTGCCTGCTCCATGAGAGTTGCGATATGGGCCCCGGCCGTGGAAAGTTGGGCGCCGCCCCCCCTGAGCGACAGACCTGCCAGTGATGCCAGCAAGACAATCAAGGAGATCACAACCAGCAACTCAACCAACGAGAAGCCCATCGAAGTCCTGAAACGAAAAATAGTCATGGGGAAACAGTTGATGAGAACCTACGACAGAATCATCCTAGTCTGCTTTCTTGTCAAATAAAAAATTTGCGGAATTTCCCGGATCCGGATGCTTCGCCCTCTTTTTTTCATTCAGTGCCGACATCCTGCAAGATGGCCAGTCGGCCCCCATCGATCACATGGGTTGTCCCTGTCGTGAATGCGGCAAAGTCGCTTGCCAAAAAGGCGATCCAGGCACCGATCTGCTCACAGGTGCCCAACTGCCCGACAGGGTGGAGCCGGATCGTGCGTTTGCGTTCGGCGGATGGATTGTCAAAAGCTTCAAACCAGGCATCGTTGGCTGGCGTCTCGATGAAGCCCGGGGCGATGCCGACCGTCCGGATTGTCGGCCCCCACTCGATGGCCAGCGACTGGACCAAGGCCAACATGCCGGCCTTGGCCACATTGTAGGGAAAACATCCTGGAATGGTCCTGTAGGCATGGTTTGAAGAGACGACGATAATCACGCCGGGCGAAGCCTTTTCGAGAAAGGGTCGGGCTGCCTTCGCCAGTCTCCAATGTGCGGCCAAGTCAAGGTTCATGCATTCTTCCCAATCCGCTTCGCTGGTTGCAGTTGCTCCCTTGAAGATATTGCGTCCCGCGTTGGAGATCAGAATATCGATGCCTCCGAGGGTGGTCGCCGCCTCGGTGATCCATTGCGCCGGGGAGGCTGTATCGGACAAATCGACGGGACGATAGAACGCCCGCCGACCCGAGTCGCGCACCGACTTCTCAAACATCTCGGCACCCCGGCTATCAACGCTGCGCCGTCCGCATCCTGCCACATCGCAGCCAGCACGCGCCAGAACATGGGCAATGGACGCACCGATTCCACTGGTCACACCGGTAACGACGGCTTTCTTACCTCGAAGATCAATCGAGAGACTCACAGCGAAGGACTCCTCGAAAAGGCGTCAGACATAGAAGTTGGGTTTTGCCCCGAGTTGACGCACGCCGGGGTGTTTTTCGAGGACCTCCTCAACGAGATCGACTCCCAGGCCGGGCCGGTCGGAGAGGTGCAAGCGCCCGTTGCGGACATCGAGCGGATGGGTGATGACTTCGTCCCGCCATGGCACGTCGTTCACCATGAACTCGCATCGGAAGAAGTTCGGGATGCTGGCGCAGACGTGCGCGCTCGCCAGGGTGCTGAGCGGTCCATTGGGGTTGTGGGGAGCCACAAGCACCCCATAAGCCTCGGCCATGGTGGCAATGCGTTTCATCTCGGAAGGGCCGCCACAACGAGTGATGTCGGGCATGATCACATCGCAGATTTGTCTTTCCAACACCGGACGGAAGCCGTGCCTTGTATAATGGCGTTCTCCGACACAGACAGGCACATTGCCGGGGAGTCGCTCGCGAAAGGCGCGCAAAGTATCGGCGCTCTCGGGGCCGGCCGGTTCTTCATACCAGGTCACACCGAGGGGAGCGAGACGTTCGGCCATTTTCACGGCCACTTCGAAATTCAGCATGGCATGGGTTTCGATCATCATGTCGAAATCCGGTCCAACCGCCTCGCGCACGGCTTTGGTTACCCGATAAGCGCGGTCCTGCTGCGCGGGAGTGAGGGTCAGGCTGGTGTCAAGATCCTCGCCATAAAGGTAGTTGGTGTGGGCGAAGGGATCGAACTTCAACCCGGTGAAACCGAGCTCTTTCACCCGCCGCGCCTGCCGGGCGTAAGACGCCTCGTCGTGGCCGCCTCCGGTAAACCAGTAGTTGGCATAGAGAAGAATTTCCCTTCGGAAGGCTCCGCCCAGAAGCTCGTAACAGGGGACGCCCATCACTTTTGCTTTGAGATCCAGCAAGGCCATATCAAGGCCGCTGATGCCGCACATGCTGGCCCCAAAGGGTCCTATCCAGTTGAGATCCCGGTAGAGCTTGGTCCAGATAAAGTCGGTGCGCATCGGATCAAGACCGATCACACGCTCGCCGACGTGGCGGGCCGCCGCCTCGATGACCGGGCTTCCAGGCCAGTTCGTGGCCTCGCCGACCCCGGAATGCCCGGTGTCCGTGAAGACTTTCATCATGGTCCAGTTGTATTTGACGCCCTCGACGAGCCAGACTTTGACTTCGGTGATTTTCATAAAGAATGCGGACGAACGGCTATGCCTGTTGGCGCACAGAATCCAAAAACGCTTCCACGTTTTCCCATGGCACATCCGGCTCGATGGTGTGGGTGGGGGCGAGAAGCAGACCTCCCCCTGCTCCCACTGTCAAAATCAGCTCCCGGCATTTGCGGCGCACCTCGTCAGGGCTGCCGAACGGCAGCGTCGTCTGGGTTCCCACGCCCCCCCAGAATGCGAGACGGTCGCCGTAGAGGCGCTTCATTTCGATCGGATCCATGCATTCAGGCTGGACAGGATTGAGGATTTCGACACCAATCTCGATCAAATCGGGAACGATCCGGGCCATGTTTCCATCGCCGTGATAGAAAATCAAAATGTCCGGATTCCCGGCTTTGGCGGCGGCGATGACACGCGCCAGCCGGGGCTTGAGTTCCTGGCACCAGAGCTGCGGGCTGATCATCATGTCGATCTGCGTGGCCACGTCGTCTCCGAGCATAAGCACATCCGCCCCTGCGGAGGCATAGCGGGAGGCCATGCCTGTCCGGATTTCCGTCAACCGGTCAAGAAGAACTGCGGCCATTTCCTCGCCGCAGAGAAGCTCTTCCATGAAAAGGTCCATGCCCCGCAGATACCATGCGATTTCAAACAGGGTCATCTCCATGAAGGCCGCACAGACAAGGTCACGCGATTTGATGGATGAAATCCGCGAGGAAAGATTTTCCCATCGGTAATCCGCAAGAAAATCCGGCCAAGGGTATTGCGCGACCTGCGAGGCCGAGTCGAATTTTGCCATTGGATGAAGCATTTCTTGGAAATGAGCGGTCGGCCCGGGGGCTCCCATGATCCCCCATTCCGGATTCCAGTCGAGAGGGCGCGTCCCCGCGGGCAGCGCGTCATAAAAACCTGTGTAGTCAGTTTTCAACCGGGTGGGATCCAGCTCGATGGTGCGGATCGGAAATCCGAAATACTCCTGATAATCCTCGCGACCGGTGCGGCGTTTGAATTCTTCGAGAAGCGCCGGAGACAGAACGAAGTCGAAGCCGACTTTCTCGGGTTGCTTGCGGCGCAAGGCACTGAGAATGTTTTCTCTGTTTGTCACAGGATCCCGTAAGTATCCCAAGCTTCTTGAGCCTTCATTCCCCGCTTGATTGCCTCGAAGACCCGCTTTTCTCCACGCGCCTTCTCGAGTGCCCCGTTGAATACGTCTTTCTCCACTTCGCGTGGGATGATACAGACCCCTTCCATGTCTCCAAAAACAAGGTCTCCCGGACGCACGACGACTCCGCCAAGATGGATCGTGCATCGGTAGTCCATGACCTTGCCGCGCGGACGTTGATCTTGCGCGTAACGACCATGAGAGAAGCAGGGGAAGTCCTGTGCGAGAATGCCCCGCGTGTCTCGGGAGTAGCCATCCACCACGGCCCCGACAGCCCCTTGGTTCCTCGCACAGGCACTCATCAATTCCCCCCAAAGCGCGTAGGCGGGCGATGCCCCGGAACAAATATAGACCTCATTCTTGCGCAGGTCATCCAAAGCGCGAAGCATCAATCCAAATGGCCGGTTCAATAGGTCATTGCACCGGTCCGGCCCTTCGCCACCAGCGTCATCCGCTTCCAGCACAGGCATCGCCCTCCCAATGACCACCATCCCGTCGCGAAGGGGTTGGATTTGAGGCGGCAAAAACTGATGCCTCAATCCGAGCAAATCCATGATGTCGCCCACCACCGCGGTGAAAAGTTCCTTGCGGACAAGCGCGAACAATTCGTCGTCAGAGTTCCAAAGACGCATAAAAGGGAATCTTGACGGTTTACGGGTTGAAAAGAAATGGCTCGATTGGTAATTGTCTTGTATGAAATGGGAATCCCATGGCTCGACCGACAGAAACCCGGATACTCTTTCAAAATGCCGCCGCAACTCCACTGGGTTCGATCCGGCTCGCCGGCCTGATCAAGCAGAGCCATGGGCGCGATCAAGGAACTCAACGTCGGCTGGGCAGCTTTGCGCTGGTTTACTCTCTCAGCGGCGGATGCACCTACTGGGATGAACAAAATGGGAGGCGCAATATCCGGGCTGGCGACCTCATCATTCTCTTCCCGGAAATCGCACACCGATATGGAGTCGGGGCGCGTGGGCAATGGGACGAGTTTTTCATCATGTTCGACGGTCCCGTTTTCGATCTTTGGCGGAACAAGGGCTATCTTGATCCGAGAAATCCGGTCCGCCACTTGGAACCGGTTTCTTATTGGTTGAGACGATTCGAGGCTTGTATGAAAACGGGCGCTTTCATCGGAAAATCTGCGGCTTTGCGCCAAGTCTGCAATCTTCAAATGCTGCTTGCCGAGATCCTTGGAGTCGAGAGCCAAACCACCGGGCGACCCGCAAAACCCGCGTGGCTGGATCGCGCGTGTTCTCTATTAAATGACGGCTCCATGGAGCCTGTCCTTTCACACAAGCTGGCGCGCTCGCTTGGACTCTCCGCAGAAACTTTCCGCAAAAAATTCACTCAAATCATGGGGATGCCGCCGAGTCGCTATCGCGTTGCTCGCACGATCGACCGAGCCTGCAGCCTAATCGTTGAAAACCAACTTTCAGGGAAGGAAATCGCTCGCCAGCTTGGTTTTTCTGACGAGTATCACTTTTCCAAACGTTTCAAGCAGGTCACAGGACTGTCTCCCTCCACATTTCGTCGTCAGTTGGCTGCAGGGCATTCCGGTTAACCGCCTCTGGCCATTCCGGTCTTTGGCCGAAACGGGAGATCCCCGGCCTTGCGCGACAATGTCCCGGGATCAATGAGGGATCCTGCCCATCCCGGGAACAATGAGTGCGAACCGTTTTCATGGAGTTCCAGTTTTTCCCGGTTCATTCAGATATCCCACACGGCGAAAGGCCGCCAGCGGGCAGGTGATGCTGGTCATGTAAACCGGATTCTGGCGGTAATCCAGGCTTGACAAAGTATTTTGCACACATATGTATTCCCATATGAGGACAACCCTGATTCTGGAGGATTCCGTGTTTCAAAAAGCCAAAAAGCGGGCGGTTGAGGTGGGGACGACGTTGAGCGACCTCACGAATTCCGCCCTGCGGCATTTCCTGGCGGCCCCGTCGCTGACGGAGGAGGCCCCGTTCGTGATGCCGGTGTTTGGAGGAGGGGGGAAGTGCCATCAAACTCCTGCGGAATTGTCAAAGCTCCGGGACGAGGGCCGCTGAGCGATGCGAATGCCCGACGTCAATATTCTGATTTATGCCCATCGGGTGGAGGATCCCGACCATGAGTATTTCAAGGCGTGGATGGAGGACATGGCCAATGGATCGGAGCCGTTTGCCCTGTCTCCGCTGGTGGCCTGCGCGTTTGTGAGGATCGTCACCAACCCGGCATTCCGTCCGTCGCCCACGCCGCTGCCGCAGTCCCTGGCGGTGGTGGAGTCGCTGCTGCGGGCGCGGACGTGCGTGATGCCGGAACTGGGCCGGGGTCACTGGATGATTGTCCGCCGTCTTTGCGAGGAGACGGGGGCGACGGGGAAAATGGTCGCGGATGCGCAGCATGCGGCACTGGCGATCGAAAACGGATGCACCTGGGTGACTCGGGATTCGGACTTTGAAAAGTTTCAGCCGTGCGGGCTTCGTGTGGAATTTTTGTCGCCCGGGTAGAACGACGTTTTTGTCCGTATTTTGTCCGTAAAATATTGCCCCGCCGATCCCCCAAAAGAACCGGCGGGGCTCTTACGGAACCGACGGCATGAAAACGACCGCCGGATCCTTCCCCAAAGCCGAGGTTTAGAAAATGAGCTCCGAAAAAATGCTGATCCTTTGGAGCCGGTCCCTTCCTCACTCCGCGTTCCAATCGATGACCGCCCCGAGATATTGGGAGTGATTGCTGACGAGGTCGGCGTAGAAGCCGGCAATCTGCGACGGGGAGATCGTGTGACGGATCAACGGGTCGATGTTCAGGCGGCCCTCCTCGATGAGCTGGATGACTTTCGGCAACTGTTCGCCGAGACCCACCGGGTTGTGGATGCTCATTTGTTTGCCGTGGCAAATGTCCCAATCGACGAGACACTTCTCCGGGTAGTAACCGACCAGGCTCAATTCGCTCCACGGCCCCAGCGCCGCCAGCGCCAGATCGAAAATCTTCTGGTTCCCGGTCATGTCCACCGCCAGTTTCAGGGGGCCAGCCCCCAGCGACTTCACCGCCGATTGGATCGCCTCCTCCTCCGGAGCGCAAACCGCGTCGAAGCCCAGCGCCTTGGCCGCATCGGCCTTCCAGGCGGAACGGTTCACGCCAATCACGCGCAGTCCGCTCAGTTGGCCGAGCTTGCCTGCCAATTGCCCCAGCATGCCAAGGCCGAACACCCCCAGCACCCGGCCCGGCTCGATTTTCATCCGCTTGAGACCCTCCAGCGCAATGGCGGCCAGGGCCGCATACGATGCCGTCTTCAGCGACGGAGTCTGCGGGGACAGCTTCACAACCGCAGCCTCCTCGGCCACCGACTGCCGGGCGTGGCTGCCCCCGGCCAGATGCGTCATCCCCCACAAGCCGCCGCCGTTGGTAAACACGAGGTCGCCCACATGCAGGTCGCGCACGAGCCGCCCGGCCTCCAACACTTTGCCCACCGCCTGGTAGCCGCTCAGGAACGGACGCGGCATGTAGGCCGCGCGTCCGCTCGTGCAGTCCGCCTCGGTGCCGCAACTGACGCCGCTCATCAGCGTCTCGATCCGCACCCGTGTTTCCGTCAAATCCGGCAGATCAATGGGCTGCAAACGCGCCATGTGATCGTCCCCAACAATAACTGCTTCTGTTTTCATCGTGAGTCCTTTCAGGCTTTCGTCCAGTCGAAGACCAGCGAGAAGTTGTTGTTCTTGTCATCGCGCAGCGCCGGATACGCGAGGAGGGCGTCCGCGAACGGCACGACCCGCTGCACGAAATCCGAGGCGCGAATCACGCCGCGCCGCAGCTCTTCCACCGCGCTCTGACGATCCTCGATGCCATGATCGGCCGGTGTAAGAATGGTGAGCCCTTCCCCCGCGAAAAAGCCGAACGGATTGATCGGGATTTCCTCCAGATAGTTCGCCTGAAACACCAGCCGCGACCACTGGCCGGAGTAGAACGAAATCGGCTCGACCCGGTAATCGCCGGTGAACGCCTGCGGTTTGCGACGCACCAACTGACACGCCAATCTGGCACCGGCGGATGTCCCCGAGCTTTCCACCACGATGTCAGCCCCGCCGTCGCAGAGTGACAAAATCCGCTCCGTCGCGTTCCCTTCGGCGATGTTGACAGCCGCCGAGGCTCCCCACGCCAGAGCCCGCTCCAACCGGCCCGGCTCCAGGTCCGCCACGATGACCCGGCAACCGCGAGCATGCAACCACGCGGCGGAAAATGCCCCGATCACGCCCTGCCCCAGCACCACCGCCGTCTCACCGGGCTTGGGCTCCGCCGCTTGCACCCCCCGGTAACTGATCGCGGAAACCTCGGCGATGACGTAATCGAGCGGCTTCGCCCCGCTGGGAAGCACCACCGGACGATTCTCGCCCGTCGTCACGTAAACATGCTGGCTGGCCTGGCCACCCCACTGCGATTTGATGCCCGGCACCGGATGAGGATTGCGCCCGCTGATGAGATCCCCGACCCGATACCCCTTGACATCCTTCCCCACGGCGGTGACTTCTCCGATCACCGCATAGCCGGGGATGAGGGGAAAGTTTTCCGCCGCCCCGTAATGTCCCGCGAGCACGCGCAGTTCGGTGCCGGTCGAAACCATGGTGTAGAGGGTGCGCACGACGATATCCGTCGGTCCGCATGGCCCCAGTTCGAATTGCCCCATGGCGATCTCGCCGGGGCCTTTGAATACGATTGCTTGGATTTTCTGACTCATTTTTTCTTTCGTGTTGTTGTTGTGGGTTGCTTCCGTGGCTGTTCTTGGCGGGATTCCGCCGGTTCCAGCGCATGGGGAAGAAAAACGGGGGTGGCCGGCCGACCCTGGATCTGCCGTTCCAACTGTGCGATCAGCGCCGAAGCGAGCGCGCGCAGATCGCTCACCAACCAGGAAGCCGGCAGCGGGCAGATGGCGGGGATGCCCTCGTTGCGATGCAGCACCAGCTTGAGATCTTCCGGAACGGACACGCCGGACTCCAGGATTGCGGTGACACATCCGCGCACGATGGTATCAGGGAAAACCAGCAGGCCATCCGGGCGTTTCGGCTGCCGCCAGATTTCCCGGAATTGTTCGTAACCGAATTGTTCGTGCTCTCGCGGCAACAACCATTGGCGGGGGATGCGCATCCAGGAGTTGCGCGTGGTCAGTCGAAAATCCGAGACCCAGTTGCAGAAACTCTCCGTCATCGCGCTGCTGTCGCCGCAAGCCACGGGTCCTGCTGGAGAGTGCCCCGGAATAGGGAGAATGGCTCCAATCGAGCGGCAGCCCTGCCTCTTCAACTCTTCGATGCCGAGTTTGAGCATCTGATCAAAGTCATAGTTGACCCGGCTCCGGGGCGTTTCCGCGTGTGCGGCGAAGGGGATGCCGAGTCGGGAAAGCCACGACAATTCCACCGCGTCGATCTCACCAACGATCAAGCCTTGGAATTCGTATTTCGATACCGCTTTCACCAAGTCTTCCAAAGGCTCCCCGTGCCTGCGTTCAGGCCGGGCATCCGCCCAAAACCGGTATTTGACCCCTTCGGCCTCCAGCGCGTCAAAGAGAAGACGGCACAGCTCGCGCGAATACGCCATCTCGGGGCTGTGCAAAAAATCCCGGCCAAAATAGATGCCCACGCTGCTCAGCCGGGGAACCATTTGCCGCACAAAAGTCCCGCGTCCACGGGCACGCTCGATCAACCCGTCCCCGGCAAGCGCGTCGAGAGCCGCTTGAATGGTGGAAATACTTGTCCCGTATTGCCCGGCCAAGACCCGCACCGTCGGCAGGCTGCTGCCCAAAGGCCATTTCCCCGCGCCGATGGCACGCTTCAATTGACCTTCGATCTGCTGATAAGCAGGCCGTTCGCGCTTGAGAGAAATAGGAGGCAAGGAATCTGTCACTGTATTGTTCTGTAAGGATACAGAACACTTTTTCGAACAAAAGAAGACGAAAGGCAAGGGGTTTTTCAAAAAAATGACCTTCCCTTTCAGATCCGGCTGTTGGTCACTCACGGGATGTCGTGCTGTCTGAAAATGCGTTGGTGAGATTTTCAGAAATCACACATCGACATGCTCAGGAACAGCGAACGTATGTTCGAACGCGGCCCGTCAAACATTTGCGCAACACTGAAACTGAGCAATAGAAACGAGAAGAAGCGGGAACGGCAGACTCGTCACCTCGCGCGGTCTCGAAGTTAAGAGCGTTCCCTACTTTCTGAACTGCTGCACGATGGCGCAGAAAACCCGTTCTGCCGATCTCAGATGTTCGAGCAAGGAACGCTCTGCGGAGGCTGGGTCTTCACGCAAAATGCCGTCGATAATCCGGAGATGTTGCCCGAGGCCCAGTTTGCCCTTCTCGATCGTGTAGAACGGGCTGACGAGTTGGAACTCGATGATGAGGTAGATGAACGCGGCGCGTTCCTTGAGAAGGGAATTGCCCGTGGCTTCGAGGAGAAGGCGGTGAAAAGCGAGATCGACACGCAGGATGTTTTTTATGGTGGGATGTTTCTGCTGGACGAGAAGACGGGTTGTGTCCCGGTTGTGTTCAAAAGCGGATCGTTGTCCGACAGGCAATTTTTCGGAGAGGAGCTTTTTCAGACAAAAGGTCTCGACCATTTCGCGGAATTCCCGCATCTCCCGGATGCGCTCATCGCTGAAAACCGCCACCTCCCACCGCTGGCGCTCCCTCTTGGTAAGCAAGCCAAGAGGCATCATTTCCAGGAGTGCCTCCCGCATCGAAACCGTGGCAACCCCGCTTTTCCTGGCGAGCGCCAGTTCCGAGAGTTGGTCACCGGACCGCAATCGCCCGCTGCCCAATTCCGCGAGAAGAAAGTCCTTCGCCCGCTGGCGTTTCGAGCCCTCCTCGGAAACCGGGGGTTCGGGGAACTGCCGCAGCAGGACCCAGCCGTTCCTCGTGCGTTTGATGATCCTGGCACGCCTGAGAGAGGCAAACAGGCCCCGGATGACCGCGCGACCGACGCCGCCCGATTCCGCGAGTTCGCGTTCGGAGGGAAGATCATCTCCCGGCTTGAGTCCGCGCAAAAGATCCCCGGCCTCCCGGAACACCTTCGCCTGCAAAGGGGTCAGATTCATGGGAAATCACCTTTTGAGCAATCAGACTTTCGCATGTGCGAAACAAATACGGGAAATTCCGAAAAAAGAAAGGATCTGGCGATTGTTTACAAATAGCGCCACGGCTTGACCCCATGTGGTCCGGGAGTATCCTCTCTTTGTGAAACCCGGCGACACATCAGACATTTCTCCCGCTCAAAGATGGGTCGTTACTTGGAAAAATGCCTCACGGGAGATGGAGGAAATCCGAACCGACACCCTGCGTCATCTCGATGAGAAGGAATCGGCGGAGTGGTTCAACGATCTGGACACCCCCCCGGAGGCCATCTGGCGGCGGCCGGAGCAGAGCGGGGGACTTGTCGAGCAACAGCGGTTGTTTTCCAAGCTCCATGCACATTAACCGGGTTTTTCTCGCCGCCGAAGAACTGCAAGAGTGCCTTCTCTCGGAAGGGTTCTTGTTTTGCTTCATCGGCGGTCTCGCCGTCCAGCGATGGGGGGAGCCCCGGATGACCCGCGATGCCGATGCGACAATCCTCACCAACTTCACGGAAGACGACCGGGCCATCGCATTCCTGCTCGGGAAATTTCTTCCCAGAAGGCCCGATGCCGGAGAATTCGCCCGACGCAACAGGGTTCTTCTCATCCGGGCATCCAATGGCGTGGACATGGATGTCGCACTCGGAGCCATTGATTTCGAACAGCGTTCCGTCTCGCGGGCCACCGAGTGGGAACACCGCAAAGACCATTCCATCAAAACCTGCTCCGCCGGGGACCTTGTCGTGCACAAGGCATTCGCCTCCCGAGAGCGCGATTGGCTCGACGTCGATGGAATCTGCGCCCGACAGGGCACAAAACTCGACAGGGCGCTCATCCTTGCGGAATTGGAGCCGCTTGCCGCGTTGAAAGACGACCCCGATATCATCCCAAGGCTCCGCAGAACATTCTCCCGTCACGGCATTGCATAACGCGGAAGTTGTTGGCTCATCCCGAGACGGGCGGGCCTTCGGCAGTTTTCCACGATAAAACTACGTGGGTGTCGCGACCCATCAACGGAAGGCCGGCAATCCACCAAAAAAGCGAGTAATGGGTGATTGTATATATTGACCCATTTGAGACGATGGGCTATTGGGTTGTCATGAATCCTTCCTCCAGAGGCATCGAGGAGAAGCTGCGCCGTGCGACCCCCGGTGCGCGGGTGATGACATCCCCCGCCCAAATGGCGGGATATGATGCCGATGGTCTGGGTTACAAATCTTTCCGACCCGATGTGGTGGTCATTCCGTCTGATGCCGGAGAACTGGTGGAAGCGATCAAAGTCCTGCGCGACGCCCGCATCCCGATCTGCATGCGTGGAGCCGGAACCTCTTTGTCCGGGGGACCGGTGGCGGCCCAGGGGGGAGCGATCATCCACACGTCGCGCCTGCGCGCGATTCGCAAGATTGGCGCGGAGGGGTTCTGGTGCGAGGTGGAAAGCGGGGTGATCCTCCAACAGCTCGAT
The DNA here is from genome assembly GCA_041675465.1 of Terrimicrobiaceae bacterium. Taxonomy (GTDB): domain Bacteria; phylum Verrucomicrobiota; class Verrucomicrobiia; order Chthoniobacterales; family Terrimicrobiaceae; genus QYQL01. The sequence goes on from JBAYTU010000098.1 coordinate 12,320, forward strand.
GAGGCATTGCAGCCAAGCGGGCTCTGTTATCCCCCCGACCCTTCCAGCGGCCCGGTCTGCACCATCGGAGGCAACGTGGCCGCCAATGCCGGAGGGGCGCATTGTTTCCGCTACGGGGTCACGAGCAACTATGTGCTCGGGGTGGAGGTCGTCCTGCTCGA